>NZ_SUTM01000009.1 GCF_015062935.1 Methanobrevibacter sp.
CGGCTCGAAAGTATTAACATTCCACTCAACAAAGAGTATGTTAAAAAATCGAGAATCCCCAACTTCTTAAAAGTTGGCGGAAGTTCAATTTTAACTAACTTAGTTCATTTAATCTCTTTTTAAACTCATCATTTCTTGAACAGTTACTTATAGCCTTTTTTAATAAGTCTTTTTCACTTTCAACATCACCTTGTTTTTGATAAATGCCTGCAAGAGCTTCATAAGCCTTTTGAGAATCAGGCAATGTGAAAATTACCTGTTTATACAATTCAATGGCTTTGTCCAAATTCCCCTTGTTTTCTTCATATTTGGCTTCGCTCATGAAATCTGTTATCTTTTTAAATTTACCGTCCTTTTTGGGTTTGGTTTTTCCTTCAACATTTTTTAACTTGTCAAAGATATCTGCTGCTGTTTTTTCGTCAAAATTTTCTCCGATTTTTCTTTCGTCTGCCATATAATCACCTTAAGGTAAAACTCCAAGCATCTTTAATGCCATGTATAATACCAATATTGAAAATACAATTTTCAGTTTCTTTTGAGGCACCTTATGAGCATATTTTGCACCAATTGACGCTAATGGGACTGAAAAACATGCTATTAATGCAAAGTTAATAATGCTCACATACCCTATCGAATATGGAAATGTGGAAACTCCCCATCCTGAAACGATGTAGGACAAGAATCCTCCGATTGCTGTTAAGCTTATGAATATGGAAGATGTTCCAATAGCTTCTATCATTGAAAAACCTAGAAGTGCGGTTAAAATGGCTATTAAGAATACGCCTCCACCAACGCCCAAAAGTCCTGATGAAAATCCCACTACCAGACCAATTATGCCTATTGAAATCATGTTGAAGGGAATTTTTGCATCTTCCCTTTCTTTATTGATATTGACTATATTGTTAACTGTTATAAACAGCAATAGGCATCCGAATATTATTTCCAAAATTCTTGACGGCAGCATTGATGCAACAAATCCTCCTAAAGCACTTCCAATTATTCCAAAAACTCCTAAACGAATTCCGGGTTGTATAATGTTATCCAATTTACGGGTGTGCCTGTAGGCTCCGCTAAGGGATGTTGGAATGATAATGGCCAAACTGGTACCCAATGAAATTAACATTGCCAAATCCGGTTCAACACCTATGTACTTTAATAAAAAGTATTGAAGTGGAACTATTAAAAATCCGCCTCCAACGCCTAAAAGTCCTGATGCGAACCCTGCACATATACCAATTAAGATTAATCCTATGAAATATTCTATTGGAAACATGACATCACTTATTTAAAGTATTAATATTAAAATATTGTTTATGAAAGTTAATAAAACTATCATAGTTGGATTAATATTTATTTTATTTGGAGGAATAATATTCCTAACCGATATTTTTAATCCAATTATTAGACCTTTAACATACACATTTTTAATGGGATCATCCAAAGGAAAAGACATCATGTTTTTTGGCCTTTTAGGATTGTTTTTAATACTTTCCCAATTATTTAAAAAGGATATCGATACCACAAAATACTTGAAAATATCAGTAGGTGTGGGTTCAGTTTTATTAATTTTGGGGATAGCTCTGGAAGTGATTTTTAGATTGCAAATGGGCATAAAGCTCAACACTGTTTTTTGCTCTATGACTAGCACAATGAGTTCCACAAGCATTTTACATACGCACCTGTTAAAGTCCATTTTAGGCGAAGCTTTAACTCAAATTATAGGACCTTTTATTCAAAGTGACATTAACACAGGTGTTGGCCTATATGCTTATGTTCCAAGTTTTGCATTTCTAATAATTTTGCTGATTCCGATATTGTTTATAACCATTGTTCTAGCTTCACAAAAACGCCCATGGCCAACAAACTTTTTGCTTGCATTCTTTTCAAGCTGTTTGATTATCGGAGCCATTGACGGAGGATTGTTTGGAACTCCTGCCATAGTTGGAATCCTGGGACTTTATTTGATTTACAGAGACGGTTATTATATTAACAATATAATCGGGAAACTCCTAAACGATGAAAATCTTTTAAAAGAAAATGAGCTAATACAACCTGTTTACAGAAACCGAGGATTTTCACAAAAAAGATTCCTATTCAATAGAGTTCTTATTGGGATTTTAATTTTTGCAGTAATATTTTTACGTCTCACCATAGCGTTTGCCGGTGCAGAACCTGATTATTACACAGTCAATGTCGCAAATCCTTCACAGGAAATTGATTTAGGAAACATCAACTCAGAAATAATCAAAATTGAAAACAGCACAGACAAGATTACTTATCACATTAACACTAGCTATAACGAAATGCAACTCATAAATGACTTGAAGGGTCCTCTGAATAACTCCTGCAAATATTACACAGTTTCATGGAATATTTACTCATATTTAGGGTTGTTTAAATGAAAAAGATATATCTAATTTTACCAATTCTTGCAGGACTGATGTTTGGATCAGGAGGAGTCTTTGTCAGAACATTGACACAAAACGGAATAGATTCATCCACACTTCTGTTTTTAAGATTTTCCATTGCAATCATTCCGCTTCTTCTGGCAATAATATTTACCGACAAGAAACTGTTTAAAATCCAATTAAAAGATATTCCATTGATTCTGGTATGTGCCATGTGTATTGTGGGACTTAACCTATGTTACAATGAATCAATGAATACAATTTCACTTTCACTTGCTGCAGTTCTACTATCCCTTGCACCGATTTATGTTTTGATTTTTGCATATGTTCTGTTTAGGGAAAAAATTACATCAAAAAAGATAATCTGCATTATATTTGCAATATTCGGATGTTTATTAATGACAGGAGTTCTGGAAAATGACATATCAAATATTCCTATACACGGCATTCTTTACGGTATTGGAGCCGGATTATTCTGGGCGGTTTATTTAATGGCCTCTAAAAAATCAATAGAACAAGGAAATCATACTTTCACAATACTGTTATACGCAATCATATTTATTTCAATAGCTTTAATACCATTCACACATTTTAACCAGATTTCAGGTTTCATATCCATTAATCCTACATTAACAATCATATTTTTAATTGTACATTCAACATTTTCATTTGCACTCCCATACATACTCTCAACAGTTAGCCTGAACTATTTGGATTCAGGAACATCCTCCATATTCATGTCAGGCTCAGAACCACTTGCGGCACTGATTTTTGGATTATTGATTTACAGTGAAATTCCAACAGTAATGATGTTATGCGGATTTGTTTTAACATTAATTGCAATGACCATCCTAAGCAAAAATTAAATCATGAAGTTGAAAGAGAGGTGCATTTCAACTGTAAACGGTTGTAAAATCAATATATTTGAAATAACCCCCAATAATAACTATTTATATGATTTAAAAATCCATACTTCTTCAATTAAAAAAATAAAAATTATAATGCAAATACTCAAAAAAACTGATAAAAATATTGAGTTACTCGGAAATACTTTTCATACAATAAATAACTAATATTGCTTAAAAATATAAAATGTAACTGATTATCAACATTTTATGAATAAACAATACATGATAATGCAAATATATGAAAATTATCAAAAATCCATTTGTCAAATAATTAAAAAAACATTTTTTAAAAAATCCAAAATTATATGAAAAATTTATTATTCTAGAAAAAAATTTTTTTCTAAACACTACCCCATTGAACTTAAAATTGAAAAAATAGCTTTTTTTACAAAAATTTATTACTTTAAAAAATAAATTTTAAAATATGATTATAAGCATTATCATACCTACCTACAATGAAGAGGAATACCTCCCTGTTTTATTGAACAGTATTGAAAAGCAAGATTTCACAGACTATGAAGTAATTGTAGCTGATGCCAACTCAACAGACAGAACCCGGGAGATTGCAAAAGAACACGGGTGCGTAGTCGTGGATGGAGGCCTTCCGGCAGTGGGTAGGAATAATGGTGCAAAGGTTGCAAAAGGGGACTATCTAATCTTCCTGGATTCCGATTTGGAACTCACTGAGGATTATTTAAGAGATGTTCTCTATGAATTCCGGATGGAAAGGCTTGGAATAGCAATTACACAGATGATTCCAATGTCAAATAAGATACAAGACAAAATATTTCACGATTTTGCCAATTATTTCATGATTAGCGTTGAAAAAATAAAACCTCATGGTGCAGGATGTTATGGAATCATTGCAAGAAAAGAATTACATGACAAATGCGGAGGTTTTGATGAATCTTTAACATTCGGTGAAGATACCGATTATATCGAAAGACTGGCCAAAGAGGAAAGGTTTAAAGTTTTAAGGAATGCTAAAATTGGAGTTTCAACCAGAAGACTTGAAGAAGAAGGAATCATGACATTAGCCAAACAATATGGAAAAAGTACTGTCAATGACTTTTTGGGAAAGAGAACTGATGCGGAAGATTTGAATTATAATTTCGGCCACAACCAGGAACAACTCACCACAACAGGATTCGAGAACCTTGAAAAACGTATGGATCAAGTAAATCAAATCAAAACAAGTTATGATAACTCCGTTGCAGCGTACAATAATACTAAAACCCGAATTAAATCAATGCATCGCAGAAGAACTAAAAAAGTTGTGTTTTACTGTGTCTGCGGTGAAGGAATGGGGCATGCAATAAGAACCGGAGTCATTGTTGACAGAATTAAAGACAAATATGACGTTTATCTATTTTCAAGTGACAGGGCTTATGAATATTTGAAATCAAAATTTGACAATGTTTATGAAATAGGCGGATTCAATACAGTTTACAGAAACAATAAGGTCAATAACCTTAAAACACTTTCAAATGCTTTGAAAAGAAACCCGACAAACATAAAAGTCGGATATGAAACTTTATATAAAAAAGCGGCACAGCTAAAACCTGATGTTATTGTAACTGATTTTGAAATATACGCAACAATGGTTTCAAAACTGAGAAACATTCCATTAATCAGCCTGGACAACATTCATATGATTACTCAAACCCAAATCGACTATCCCAAACATAAACTTGGTGAAATGCTTAAGGCAAAAGGAGTTATTAAAACTTATGTTGTTCGCCCAAAAATTCATATCCTGACCAGTTTCTTTTATCCAAAAGTAAGACCCGGAAAGAACGCCGTGATTTATCCTCCAATCATACGTGAAGATATCTTAAAATTAGAACCTAAAAACGGCGACCACATTATTGTATATCAAACAAGCAGAGAAAGTGAAAAATTGGTTAAACGACTTAAAAAGCTTAAAGATGAAAAATTTATTGTTTACGGATTTAACAGAAATGAAACTGATGGAAATTTAACTTTCAAACAGTTCAATGAAGATGAGTTCTATGATGATTTAGCATCTTCAAAAGCGGTTATATGTAACGGAGGATTTACTTTCATTTCCGAAGCAATACATCTTAAAAAACCTATTTATTCCGTTCCTGCAATTGGAAACTTTGAACAGATATTGAACGGATTTTATGTTCAAAAATTAGGTTATGGAGAATATCATGAAGTTATGAATGCTAAAAGAGTAGCTAACTTCTTAAAAAGACTTCCAGAATATGAAAAAAGGCTTGCAAAAGTTAAAAAGACAAACAATGATGGAATTGTTAATGAATTGATTTATAGAATTGAAAAATACTCAAAATTAAATTAAAAAAAGAAAATAAAAAGAGTGTTTATAAAGTTACACCCATTTCTAATTGTTCAGTTAATTCTTTGTATCTGTTACGAATAGTTACTTCAGTTACACCTGCAATATCTGCAACATCTCTTTGTGTTTTTCTCTCACCGAGTAAAACTGATGCAATGTATAATGCCGCTGCAGCAACACCAGTAGGACCTCTACCTGAAGTCAATCCTTTTTCCATTGCTTTTTCAATGATTTCAATAGCTTTAGATTGAGCTTCACCTGAAAGACCTAGTTCAGAAGCAAATCTTGGAACATAATCCACTGGTGAAGTTGGAGGTAATTTAATATTCAATTCACGAGTTAAGAATCTGTAAGTACGACCTACCTCTTTTTTAGTAACTCTTGACACTTCAGCGATTTCATCTAAAGTACGTGGCACATTACAACGTCTACATGCTGCATACAGTGATGCTGCAACTACTCCTTCAATACTTCTTCCTCTGATTAATTTATTATCAACTGCACTTCTGTAAACTACAGATGCAGCTTCCCTAACACTTCTTGGAAGACCTAATCTTGAGGAGTCACGGTCAAGTTCACTTAATGCAAACGCTAAGTTTCTTTCAGTTGCGCCGGAAATCCTGATTTTTCTTTGCCATTTCCTTAATCTGTACCATTGAGCCCTGTTTCTTGCAGGAATATCACGACCATAGATATCTTTATTTCTCCAATCAATCATTGTGGATAAACCTTTATCGTGAATGGTGTATGTAATTGGAGCTCCTACCCTTGTACGTTTATCTCTTTGTTCATGGTCAAATGCTCTCCATTCAGGACCCATATCAACAAGATTTTCATCAATAACTAATCCGCATCTTGCACATACTACTTCTGCCCTTTCATAGTCACCAATTAATTCAGTAGAACCACATTCAGGACATACGGTTTGTTTGTCTTGAGCATATTTATCATCTTGTGCATCAGCTGTTCTTGTTCTTCTGCGTCCTCTTTTTGGTATTTCATCTACTTTTTGTGTCGTGGTCTCATCCTCCTTTTTCTAGATTTTTTGGATTTTGGTTTCGATACAAATAGCTTTTCGCCACTATTCTTATTCAGTTCATTTCTATTTACTGATTTAAATAAGCGAATAGAAATATAGGGCTTTTTTGTTGGCCCGAATACATAGCCGACCTTACCAATTTTATTCTTTTTACTATCATAAACAATGGCACCTGGTGAAGGTGTTTTATCAGATCGTGCTATTAATTTTCCAGAGTTTGCCACGTGCAAACTATTTCCTAAAAATTTCATAAAATCAAACTTAAATTCAAATCTGTATCATTTATATAATTAGAAATAGGTTATATATAAACCTATCGATATATTTATATATAAATTTTAATATCTATATAAAGCTTTTTCTATTTGAGTCCAACGATTTCGGCTAATGTTTTACCACGATTTATATCCTCGATAATACCAGTTTCCTTAATTTTAACAAGCAGTACCTGAGCCATGACCTTTGAAAATAGTTCCTTTGGAATAATCACAATACCTGACTCATCACCGAAGAAAAAATCTCCGGGATTGATTTTTACGCCTTCAACATCAATTGGTTCATTTAAAGACCCCAAACCTAAAGCTGACCCTGCATTAGGACAGAAATTACTTGCAAAAATCGGATAATCCATATATAATAGAGCATCCAAATCCCTAGCAGATCCATAAATGACTGTAGCTTTAATTCCATTATCCCTAGCACAGCTGGATGCCAATTCTCCCCAAATAGCTTTTTCTTCACTATCTACTTTAAAAAATAAGATATCTCCATCTTGAGCGGAATCAATAGCTAATGCTGAAGTTCCCCAATCATCACATGCAGTCTCTGCAGTGAATATTTTTCCCCAAACCTTCTGATTGTTTATCGGTTTGATTTTTTGAATGGTACCTGGCCTTCTGTAGATGGCATTATATGCATCAGAAATCTGGCATGCAGATATATTTTCAAGTAATGACTGTAAATTTATAAATTCATCATAATTTTTTCCATTAAATTTTAAATCATCAATAGTCACATTTTCCAAGTTAATTTTTTCTACTTCAACACGTTTGTTTAAATTTTTATTTTTATTCAATATATCTTTTGGACTTATTGACATGAACTCACCAAATTTTTTCTAAATTGTATACTATTTTTAAACCTATAAATCATAGATAGATTTTCAATACAACATATTTTATATATTAGTTTATTCTAATTATTAATTGTAGTATTGAAAAATATACTTAAATTATTATATACTCATAGAGTTTATTACATACATCATTATTATAATTATCTATTAATTTAATCAAAAGACAGGAGAAAATCAATTATTAAGGCAAAATCAAGTTAAAAAATTTATAAATAAATATATAATACAATTAAATCGAAAAATTAGAAACCTTAATAGTAACACTCTCTTATGTATGAACTCTTTTTTAGTGTATAAAAGGTCTTAGACCAGTTGAACAAATTTATCGTATAATTTATGCAATTTTATTGCTAAAAATCATATTAATTTTTAGAAATACATAAATTATCCCGATTGAATTAAGCTTGGAGGCTTAAAAATGGGAAAAGGTGAAGAATTAACAACAACAAAATATTTAATCCATGCTCAAATTACAGCTAATGGAATTGTTGAAAAACCTGATGTTGTTGGTGCAGTATTCGGACAAACTGAAGGTTTGCTCAGCAATGATTTAGATTTAAGAGAGCTTCAACGTACTGGAAGAATTGGTAGAATTCAAGTTAATATCCATTCCAATAGTGGAAGAGCAAAAGGTGAAATTGTAATTCCATCCAGTTTAGATAGAGTTGAAACCGCCATTCTCGCAGCATCTTTAGAAACCATCAATCGTGTTGGACCTTGTGAAGCTGAAATCCAAACCTTAAAGGTTGAGGATGTAAGAGCTGTCAAAAGAGAACAAGTTGTCAACCGTGCAAAAGAAATTTACAAAAATATGGTTGAAAGCGTTGGTCCTGCAAGTATGAAAATGATTGAGGAAGTAAGAGAAGCAATGCGCGTTCATGAAATTTCTGAATATGGAGATGATCGCTTACCAGCAGGCCCTAGCATCCACACATCAGATGCAATCATTGTAGTAGAAGGCCGTAGCGATGTATTAAACTTACTCAAATACGGAATTAAAAATACTGTAGCTGTTGAAGGAGTTAGTGTGCCTCAATCCATTGGAGAACTAAGTAAAAAAAGAACAACCACCGCATTTGTTGACGGAGACAGAGGTGGAGAACTCATCTTAAAAGAACTTTTACAGATTGGAGAAGTTGATTACATCACAAGAGCTCCAAAAGGAAAAGAAGTTGAAGACCTGGAAAAAGATGAAGTTTTAGTTGCTCTAAGAGATAAAGTTCCAACAGCACAATTTTTAGCAAATCACAATATCCTTAACGAAAACAACAAAAGAGATAACAGAAGACAAGACAGACGCAACAAAAAACATCAGAAATATTCCCGCCAACAGCCACCTGTCGAAGAGCCTGTCATTGAAGATGATGAAATCACATTAATGAAAGACATGCTAAAAGAATTCGAAGGTACAGGAAGCGGAGCAATATTAGATGAAGCATTGAATATGACTAAAGAAGTTGAAGTAGAAGAAATCTATGAAGAAATCAAAAACATAGAAGGAAATGCTGATACTGTAATTTTTGATGGTGTAATCAGCCAAAGATTAGTGGACGTTGCATCACAAAAAGGAATTAAAAAATTAGTCGCATTTAACTCTGTCAACATTGTTAAAAAACCACAAAACATTCAACTAATTACTATTGATTAACTGAACTGTTTAGGTATAACAAAAAACTAAATAGTATTACGAACAAAGGAAAAATAGGATTCGGAAATTGGAGGTAGAAAATGAATATCAATATGGAAAATTATTACAGTACTAGAAAAAATGTATTTGAAAGAATACAGGATGCAAGTACTGCAACTAAATTACTCATGTCATTGATGATGGCATGTTTCACAGGTTTAATGGCTCAAATCATTATACCGCTCCCATGGACTCCAGTTCCTATAACTGCTCAAACATTTGCAGTATTATGTTCTGGTTTATTCTTAGGTAAAAAATACGGATGTTTAAGTCAAATCTTATATGTCGTTTTAGGTATTGCATTTGTTCCTTGGTTTGGAGGAATGACCGGAGGACTTGAAGTATTCTTAGGATCCACCGGAGGATTCCTTATAGGATTCATAATTGCATCATACTTTATAGGATATATAACTGAAAGATATGCAAAAGCACGTAACTTTACAAGAATGGCTGTTGTTATTGGAATTGCAAACTTTGCTCTCATCTACATACCAGGATTAGCTGGTCTCGCATTATGGATGAGCTACCAAGGCATGGCATTTAGTGTATTTGACCTATTGATGATGGGTCTTGTTCCATTCATTGTAGGGGACATTGTAAAAATATTAGGTGCTGCATCAGTATCTAAAGTATTTTTACCAAAAGACTAAAAAAAGGTTTTTTTAACCTTTTCTTTTTTTTATTTTTAGATTTTTATGAAACTTGTTTTAAGAGGACATCACCTGTTATGCCTCAAGGGCTTTCAAGGATACGGATACAGTGAAGATTTTGTTAAAAACATGATTGAAGTCAATGCTAAAAGAAAATCTGAAAACACAATTATATCCCTTACAGATTCACCTGATGACATCTGCAAAGCCTGTCCTAATTTGAATAACGATCTTTGCGAAAACCAAACCCAAAATAAACGAATTGTTGAAATGGACAGAAAAGTGTTAAAAAAATTAAACTCATCAGAAGATTTTAATGCTCTGGAATTATTTGAAAAAATTGACACTATTTTTAATACGAAAGAAAGCGTTTCTAAAATCTGTTTTAATTGTTCATGGCATGATAAATGCTTATTTTATCAAAATTTATGATTTAACCGATAGCTTTAAATACTATATAATTAATACATTATATTGTTGTATATCTACAACAAAATATAGTCCCGTAGGGTAGTGGTAATCCTTCTAGGCTTTGGACCCGGAGACGGCGGTTCGACTCCGCTCGGGACTATTTTTAAATTAACTATTTTTACTGATTTTTTATGGAAAAGCTTTTACTTATTGGTATTGATACAAGAAGTATGCTTAACAGTGCATTACAATTAAATTATGATGTTTATTCAAGCAGCTATTTTTCAACTTCAGACACACCACAAATCAAAAATCAAAAGATTATTCTTAATGAAAGTGAAAATGAAAGTTGTGGAAATTTCGATGATCAGTTTGACGGAAAAACATTAATTGACATCTCAAGAGATTTTATTGATGAAGTGGATTATATCATACCTATATCAGGAGTTTCACCCAGTGATTTCAAAAAGTCAGATTCCAGAAAGATTTTAGGAAACCGTGATGTTAAAGACATCGAAAACAAGTTCCGGTTTTATGAAAAAATTAAAGATGATTTTTTAACTCCTAAGACTTTTAGTATAAATGATATAGATGAAGCTATTGAAATAAGTAAAAATTATGATGAAAGTCGATTTATTTTAAAACCCGCACAAGGAAGTGGAGGGTATGACATAAATCTTTTAAATAATAATACTGATATTCAAATAAACAAAGGCGAATTTATTTTACAGGAATACGTTGAAGGAATAAGTCTAAGTTCATCAGTACTTTCAACAAATATGAACGTGAAAACAGCAGTCAACACAAGATTACTGACTGAAAACGATTTTGGAATAAAAAACAGTTTCATATATATTGGAAACATCCTGCCATTGACTTGCAAGTCCATAATGGCTGACGTTAATGACGTGGACAGTATAAACAATACAATGAACAAAACTTCCGAAAATCTGATACGTAAATTCAATTTAATAGGATCCAATGGTGTTGACTATATTCATAATGAAAACGGGTTATATGTAATTGAAATCAACCCAAGACTGCAGGGCACTTTTGAATGTGTTGAAATGTCACTTGGAATAAACATGCTATATGCACACATCAGGGCATGTCAGGGCGAACTTATTGAAATTCCAGAGCCTAAATTATATTCATATAAAAAAATTATTTATTCCCCAACACGAATGAAATATCAAAAAATAGATTTGGACAACATATATGACCTTCCCCACATAGGATCAATTACCGAAAAATCAGAACCATTGCTTACAATAATTGACTGTGATGAAGATTTTGAAAAATTATATGAAAAAGTAGAATCATCCAGTAAAAAAGTAAATAGAGAGTCTATAAGATACCAACTAGATGCATAATAAACAATATTACTCCAATTGTTATCATAATAGTAGTTAAAATCATTGCACGAGTAATCCAGATAAATACTTTCGCCTTATTATCAGGGTCTTTCATATATTGGTCAATTGGATTTCTTTTCATTTTTACACCATTTTCTGTAAATTTCTAGAAAATAAAATTTTTACAGTAACTCAATATTAAAAACTTTTTTTAAAAATAAACACTTAAAAATTTCTTGATTAAAAAAATAATAAAAAATAGAAGAAAATGAGAAGAATTAAGAAAAATTTAAGCTTCATCATTTTCAGCTGCAGCAGCAGCCGCAGCAGCTTTTTCATTTTTCTCAATAGTAGATCTAATCATTTTCAATCTAACGAAGTTTTCCCTTTCCATTTCTTGGAGTCTCATATCAATATACTTTTCAGTATTTTGGAATCTTGGAATCATAATATGTTCCAAAGCATTTACTCTACGTTTAGTAGCTTCGATTTCTTCAGCGAGGAGGAAAATAGTTTTTTCCACTTCACCCAGTTCGATTAAGTACTTAATAGATTCCTCATATTTCTTTGCAGCTTCGTCTAATTGAATGGTAGTGTCAGCGAAACCGTAACCCCTATCAATAATGGATCTTTTTTCCATTTTGACATCAGTTACAGGTACTGCTACTCCCATAACACTTCTTGAAGTAATATCAACATCAATGGATTCTTTAACAGATAATGCTGCTTTTCTAACAGCCAAATCACCCATTGCGATTTGAGCTTCAATTAATGCATCGTTTGCTTCTTTTAGACTTTTTTCTGCGTTTTCACGAATACCTTTGACACGATCCAAGATATCAAAAAACTCTTTAATTAATGCATCCCTTTTTTCTTTGAGTAAACCATGCCCTTTTACAGCAAGTTTAGTCCTGTTTTTAAGGGATAATAATTCCATACGAGTTGGATTAATTCCATCTATAATATCTTGTGCCATTTAATCACCTACATTACTGTAATGAGATTAGTCATCTTTTGGAAGGTATTGTTCAACAAATTCTTCTTTAACCCTTTTGAGTTCGGATTTAGGTAAGATTTTAAGTAAACTCCAACCAAGGTCTAATGTTTCGAAGATTGTTCTGTCTTCATCTTTACTTTGGGTAATGAATTGGTCTTCAAATGCTTGAGCAAATTCTAAGAATTTTTGATCCCTTTCAGTAAGTGCTTCTTCCCCTACAACCGCAACGAGGTCTCTTAATTCACGACCTTCAGCATATGCGGAATAAAGCTGGTCAGATACACCACTGTGGTCATCCCTAGTTTTGTCTCCACCGATACCACCACTCATCAAACGAGAAAGTGAAGGAAGTACGTCTACAGGAGGGTAAATACCTTTACGGGAAATTTCCCTACTTAATACAATTTGTCCTTCAGTAATATAACCGGTTAAGTCCGGAATTGGGTGAGTAATATCGTCTTGAGGCATAACTAAGATAGGCATTTGAGTAATAGAACCTTCTTTACCGTCGATACGTCCTGCTCTTTCATAGATACCTGCAAGGTCAGTGTACATGTAACCAGGGTAACCTCTTCTTCCAGGTACTTCTTCTCTTGCTGCGGAAATTTCCCTTAAAGCTTCACAGTAGTTAGTCATATCTGTTAAGATAACTAATACTTGCATACCTAAGGTAAATGCATAATATTCAGCAGTAGTCAAAGCCATTTTTGGAGTTAAGATTCTTTCAATAGCAGGGTCATCTGCTAAGTTCATGAATACTGTTAATTTTTCTAATGCTCCAGTACGTTCGAAGTCTCTCATAAAGAAGTTTGCTTCTTCGTTGGTAATACCCATAGCTGCGAAAATTACTGCGAACTCGTCGTCAGCACCCAATACTTTAGCTTGTCTTGCAATTTGTACAGCTAAATCGTTGTGAGGTAAACCTGATCCTGAGAAAATAGGAAGTTTTTGTCCTCTTACTAATGTGTTCATTCCGTCAATGGTAGAGATACCAGTTTGAATAAATTCTTCTGGGAATTCACGGGATGCAGGGTTCATTGGTGCCCCGTTAATATCTAATTCTTCATCAGGAATAATTTCAGGTCCGCCGTCAATAGGTTTACCGATACCGTTAAAGATACGTCCCATCATGTCTCTGGATACACCGATTTTTGCGGTTTGACCAGTGAATCTGGTTTTTGTATCTTTAGTGTTTAAATCATTAGTTCCTTCGAAAACTTGAATAACAGCAACATCTTTAGTTACTTCTAGAACTTGTCCACTTCTTTTTTCACCAGTAGGTGTTTCAATATCTACAATTTCATTGTAACCAACGCCTTCTACTCCTTCAACAACCATTAAAGGACCTGAGACTTCAGATACAGTAGTATATTCTCTAGTTTTAATATTTGTATTCATTTTTAAGCCTCACTGCATTGTTTAGTAATTGCTGCTTGAATATCTGCAATTTTTGCATCAAATTCTTCTTGTGGTATGTATTTCATTTTACCGATTTCTTCTTTAACAGGTAATGCTACAATGTTTGCAATTGGAGCTCCTCTGTTAACAGCTGCAAGAGATTCTTTGTAGAATAATAAAATGGTTTTTAACATTTTGTACTGTTTATCAGGTGCACAGTATGTATCTACATCGTCAAATGCATTTTGTTGTAAGAAATCTTCTCTTAACATACGAGTAGTTTCTAAAGTAGCTTGGTCAGTTTCAGGTAATGCATCAGGACCAACTAATTGTACAATTTCTTGTAACTCAGATTCTTTTTGTAATAAACTCATAGCTTGGTCACGAGTTGCTCTCCAATCTGCTGCTACGTTTTCAGCCCACCAGCCTTCAATACTGTCTACGTATAAGGAATAACTTTGTAACCAGTCAATTGAAGGGAAGTGACGTTTATCCGCAAGGGATGCATCTAATGCCCAGAACACTTTACAGATACGTAATGTGTTTTGAGTAACAGGTTCGGACAAGTCCCCACCAGGAGGGGATACTGCACCAACTACAGAAATGGATGCAATGTGTGGTTCTGAACCAATAGTTTCTACTCTTCCTGCTCTTTCATAGAATTGAGCTAATCTGGATGCTAAGTATGCTGGGTAACCTTCTTCCCCAGGCATTTCTTCTAATCTTCCAGAAATTTCCCTCATAGCTTCAGCCCATCTTGAGGTTGAATCTGCCATAAGTGCAACGTCGTAACCTTGGTCACGGTAATATTCTGCAATAGTAATTCCAGTATATACACATGCTTCACGAGCCGCTACCGGCATGTTTGAGGTGTTTGCAATAAGAACTGTCCTGTCCATCAATGGGTTACCAGTTTTAGGGTCGTCAAGGAATGGGAATTCAGTAAGTACTTCAGTCATTTCGTTACCACGTTCTCCACATCCAATATATACAACGATGTCTGCGTCTGCCCATTTAGCTAATTGTTGTTGTGTAACAGTTTTACCTGATCCGAATGGTCCAGGGATAGCTGCTGCCCCACCTTTAGCTACAGAGAAGAAAGTATCTTGTGCTCTTTGACCAGTTACTAAAGGTACATCAGGGTCTAATTTTCTAACATAAGGACGGCTTCTTTTTACAGGCCATTTTTGGAGCATTTGAACTTTTTCGCCACCAACAGTAGCAATGTCTTCTAATACAGTGTAATCTCCTTCAGCTGCAATTTCGGTAACTTCACCTTCAAGAGCTGGAGGAACCATAATTTTGTGTAAAACTGCGGTAGTTTCTTGTACTTCACCAAGTACGTCTCCACCTTTTAAAACATCACCGACTTTAGCTACAGGTTTGAAAGTCCATTTTTTCTCTTTGTTAACTGAGTCTACATCAATACCTCTTGCAATGAAATCACCAGATTCTTCTCTGATGATTCTTAAAGGTCTTTGAATACCGTCAAAAATAGAACTCATTACACCAGGACCGAGTTCTACGGATAATGCTCCACCAGTACATTCAACTACTTCACCCGGTTGGATACCGGCTGTTTCTTCATATACTTGGATAGTTGCGGTGTCACCTTCAAGCTCAATGATTTCCCCGATAAGCTTCTCGTCACCTACCCTAACCATCTCAAGCATCTGAGCCCCTCTCATACCATCTGCGACAATAACAGGCCCAGCAATCTTAATAATATTTCCTTCAATAATCATTTAACCATCTCTACCCCGATAACTCTTTTAATAAGGTCATTTATTTGATCAGAGGATCCTTCAGAGGAGCCATCTTTATCAGGTATTTCAATTATCATAGGTAAAACATCAGAACCAATTTTTCTGTTCATATATTCCCTAATTTCATTTGCCATTACTTGAGTAATAATGATAATTGAAACTTCGTCTTGTAAAAATTTATCAAAAGCTGCAATAGCTTCTTCAGAAGTGTTAGCAACTTCTGCTTTTTTGACACCACCTAACCTAAATCCTGAAACAGTGTCAATATCACCAATAACTGCTACTGAACTCATATTAACATCTCCATGATTTTATCATTAGGGAAGTCAGCTTCTCTTTTAGCTCTTGCAATAATTTTTAAATTTTTAATTTCATTTTCTTTTTGACTTAAATAACCAATAATTGGACCAATTCCTAATGGTTTTTTAGATGCTAAAGATTTTGAATAATCTGAAGTGTACATGTCCAATGCTTTTTCAAATACAGCAACTGAACCAGTTTCATTGTAAACTGGCATTACTTCAGTTAATGCACCAGCATATTTTGTTCCTTCAAGTCCAGACACTACATTTGTAACATCAGGAGATTCCATTAAATCTTTAAGTTTCCATTCACGTAATTGGTATCCTTCTTCTAATATATAAGGAGAGATTGCGTCATAATCAAGGCCATCTTCTTTTGCCCTTATAATTAGTTTAAGATTAGCTACATCAACTTGAGTTCCAACATAAGAATATAAAATTTGTTTATTTTCATCAGAAGGAACATCTGTAGAACGTAATAATTTGCCCAAATAATATTTATCTAACGCAGATTCTAAAGGAAGAATCATGTTAGTAGATTCATACTGTGGAAGAGCATCTTCTAAAGCTGCAGCATATTCAGTGCCGTCTAAACTTGTGATTACATCAGTTACACTACCAGCATCAGCTAAAGATTCTAAATCTCCATATAATGATCCGCAAGGAATTAATAATTCTTTTGTTTCCTCTGCTGAGAGGCCAACTTCTTTAGCGGTTAAAAGACTTTTAATGTTGTCGATGTCTGCTTTTTTAGACATTACAACAAATGGATCTTTGATATCTTTAGGAGCTAATCTTGCAACGAAGTCATAAGTGTTAGCACGTTCTACGTCTAATGCTTTATCAAGTGGATAGTCATCCAAAACATCAGCGTATTCAGGCATACCTTTAAGATAATTTTCAACTTCTTCAACATTGTTGGTTTCAACAAGTTCAGAAATTTGTTTATCATTAAATAATCTTCCTTTTCTAGCTCTTACTCTTGCACTTGGGTTAAGATAAGGATAAATGTCCAAAATTGGTCTGGATGTAATGATTACAACTACTGCACCAACAACAAGTATTGCGATTACACAGAATACCAAAAAGGTTTCTGTTGTAAGGCCTAATGAACTTATTACGGTAGCAATTCCATCTGCCATATATTTATCCTCCTAATTATTTAAATAAAACTTCAGCAACTTCACTACGTAAGATACTTTTAAATCTTTCTAATCTAGCTTCTATAGTATTGTTAACTTCGATATCTCCATTACTGGTTTTTAAAATTGCACCACCAATAGCTTTGATAGGTTCACCTAAAGTGAATTTTATACCATCTAATTCAAAACTATCAGATGAAGATAAATCTTGTTTAAACTTGTTTGTATCGGCTTCGTTTAAATGGATAATTAAATCATTTGTTCCAATTTCATCAGCAGCTTCTTTAATCATTTTTGATAATGCAATTTCATAATTGTCATCACCAGAAGCAGCAATAGCTTTTAATTCTCCAGTTGCTTGATTGAAAGCCGCATCAATTACTTCTTCTTTAGCGCCTAATTTTGCTCTACGAGCATTCATCTTAGCTTCAGAGATAATTTGCTGATATCTCATATCAGATTGTTTTTTACCATTTTCTAAAATTTTAACTTTTTCTGCTTCAGCAGTTTTTGCAGCTTTTTCGCTAATAGCTGAAGCGTCAGCGTTTGCATCTTGAATGATTACATCAGCTTTCTCTTGGGCTTCAGACATAATGCTTGAAACAATTTTATCTGTGCCTGAGCTCATATAAATTGCCTCCTTAACCTAAGATTCCACCGAATACCATAAGTAAAATAGCAATCAAGAAACCGTAAATAGCTTGTGTCTCTGGTAATGCAGAGAAAATAATACCACGTGCAAACATATCATTATCTTCTACAATTGCACCAACAGATGATGCTGCAGCCATACCTTGACCCATACCGGAACCTAAACCAGCGAAACCAATGGATGCACCTACACCTATTGCAACAATACCTGCTTCAAGGGTTAATTTAGTTGCGTCTCCACCTAATAATCCTGAAAATACAAGTAATAAAATTGCAACCAAGAAACCGTAAATAGCCTGAGTTTCTGGTAATGCAGAGAAAATAATACCTCTTGCAAACATGTCATTGTCTTCTGCAACTGCTCCTACAGAACCAGCAGCTGCCATACCTTGACCTAAACCGGAACCTAATCCAGCAAAACCGATTGCTACTCCAGCACCAATTGCGGCTAAAGCAGCTCCTAAACCCATTTCTACCATATTTATTCACCTTTGAAATAATATTGATTTTTAAATTTAATTTAAGATATAAATGAAAAATTTTTAATTTTTAATTTTAGTAAATGTTCTTTTTGCTTTGAAAGCCTCGAATTTACCTCTACCTTCCATGAAGAATTGAGAGAAGAATTCTACATAGTTAAGACGTAAAGCGTTAATAAATGCACCTAATACTTGGAAGAGGAAGTTTGCAATATGACCAAATATGAATATGAATATAGCAAGCACTATACCTACAAATGGAACCATTTGATCAATCATTTGAGCTAAAATGTTAACTGTCATAGCGATACCACCAGTAGCTAAACATAATGCTAAAAGACGAGCGTAGGATAAAACATCTCCCATGTAACCGAAAATATCCATTACACCGTATGCACCATTAGCCCATACTAACATTCCAATAGTAGCAATTATTAATATTCCACCTAAAACCATGCCTATCATACCGATTGCAGGCATGATAACTCCTAAAGCAAGTAAGATAATACCCGCTTCAAATACAAACCAACAAATTTGAGAACCTATAGCATCTTTTTTATTTCCATATCTAAGGTTGTTAATAGCTCCTAATATGAATCCGATATTGGTGTAAACAAGACCAACTGCGATAGCTATAATCAAAATAGTGTCTGGATGTACAAATGCTTCAACTGAAGAAACTACAGTTGGAAGACGGAAACCAACAATCCTTTCCGGGAAGTCTCCCAGGAAACCATTGGTAATCAGACCCAGTATAATGGCCCACAGACCAGACCAGATTAAAATCCAACCAAAGGAATGCATAGATTTTTTAACTTTACCCATTCCTTTTAATAATACTACACCAATAAGAGATACAAATAAACCATAAACTGCATCGGTTAAACAGAAACCGAAGAAGAATGGAAATGTGATTGCAACAAAAATAGTTGGATCCATTGCATTGTAACGTACTGGAGAGTACATATCAACAAGGTATTCGAAAGGTTTTGCATACCATCCATTTTGTTGTAGGATAGGAACATTTTCATCATCTGTACCTTCAACCTCTATTGTTTCAAAGGCACAATGTCCATCAGAACTTTTTTCAACCAATTGTTCTACTTTTTCAGTGTCTTTAACAGGCACCCATGCTTCAAGGATATAAGCATCTTTAGTTTGAACAAATGAAGAAAGGATTTCGTTCTTTTCTTTTTCATTTTCTATTTGTTCTTTGAGAGATAATATCTCATCATCCCATTGTTCTGCAACGGCCCTTAATTCTGATTTAACAGAAGCACGTTCAGATTCAATGGTTAATAATCTGGAATCAGCATTTGAAATAATATGTTGAGGAGTTCCTTCAACGTCACCTATTTCAATTCTCTCAAAGTCGAATTTACGAAGTGTTGAATAAACATCATCACTAAATTCTTTTAATGTTACTACAGTGATAATTTCTCCTTCTTTATCATCCATAGGAACAGTAAATACTTCTAATTCGTCTGTCAATTTACTTAATTCATTTTTGATTTCTGAAGCAGACCCAGCATTAATCCTACCAACAGTAGTAGAAGTGTACTTTGAATCTTTTAAAAGAGCTAAATCCATGTCAAAATTAGATAAGCGATTAGCCATGCTTTTATTAGACTTTAGTTCACTTGTTTCAGCGTCGAGTGCGGACAGTTTCCCTTCAATAACACTGGTTTTTGACTCTACCTGAGCCAATGTTTCTTCCGCTTTTTTAATGAAAGCTTCAGTATCCAATTTTTCAACTTCTTTTTGAACTGGCATGTCTGGACTAATAAAAGACATTAAAGTGTCTTTTAACCCATGGCCTTCTGATAAAGAATTTCCTAATAGTTCAGATATACCATTTGTTTTCATAAGAAGAGAAGATAATTTACCAGTGTACGGAGTTACTTTTGCAGGAGTAACCAATTCCGCTAATTCAGGATCTTGCTGAATGCTTTCAGAAATATCACTGACTTGTACTAGCCCTGATTCGTGGAGAGCGTCCACTGTAGGAGCTACATACTTTTCCAGTGTAACAATTCTAATTTTTCGCATTCTAGCTGTCTTGAACATATAATCTCACACTACAAAATATTTTTGACAATAATTGAAGCAGCTTCATCAACATTTGCCATAGCTTTGTCTTTTAAGGCTTTGACGTCCCCTGCGGACTGCTCAGCAATTGTTTGTGCTTCTTTTTTAGCCTTATCTTCTGCATCAAAAACAGTATTTTTCGCTTCTTCTTCTGCTGCAATTTTAGCTTCTGAAATAATTTCTTCAGCTTTTAATCTTGATTCAGCAATCAAATCTTTTGATTGAGACTCTGAATCAACAATAAGTTGTTCAGCATCAGATTCAGCTTTTTTTATCATTGCGATTGCGTCTGATATCTCTGCCATAATTAATCACCATGGTGTATTTATTTTTATTGTGCAATATATATATCTTTTACTATTTAATATTGATAAGAATTCGTAAAATTTAAAATAAATTAAAAAAAAGTATTTAAAAAATAATTATTGCATGAAAAAAATCAGTAAAAAAAGAAATAAAAAATAAATAAGTTATCTATAAAACCATTTCAATATACCCGGAGGTAATTTCCGTAAATAAGCTAAAATTGCTATAATTATAATAATTAAACCCACTACAGCGAATTCAATATTATACGGATAACCCAGTAACATGTAACCGCTTACACCAATGACAATACCTTCAAAAAAGAAAACTGCCTTTGTCCAACCAGGGTTAAACAGTATAATGAAATATGCAATAGCAATTAAAATCAGTATTATTGCAGTGGCCATGACATCATTTGTTATAGGCTGGTGTCTTATAAATGGAGCTACGGCCCAAACAATTAACATTACCGCCAACATTACCCCTAATAATTTAAACATTTTTACATTTGCCATAATAACACTTACTTTTCTATTATAACTTTATAATATTTATATCATTATAGTTAATGAATATATATGGAAAGGGCAGTATGGATAATACTTAACAAGAATTTTTCAATAACATTGGACAGTGAAATAAAAGACAATAAAATTACCGATAAAAAATTTTCACCGGGTCAAGACATCTGGACAAATGAACTTCCCCGTTTAGGATTTAGTGATGAAACAGTTCAGAGAGATTATGATGATTTTTTAACAGACATCATGACCTTATTTACAGAACCTAGTGTCGATGAAGTATTCATTGAAGCAAAATTAGGTGAAGAATCAGAATATCTGAATTGCAAAAACCCTTTGATAATTAGAAAAATAGAAGAATATAGTGTAGATGAAATTATAGAATAGCATTAGCCTTGTTTAACACGTCATCCATACTATTAAATTCCAATGGCTCACCTTCATCCGAAACATTTTCCGTTGTTATCAAAACAGTGGGTGACGCCCATATATATGAATACATGAAATAAACCACATTAACAAAAATAAGTATTGAAAAAACAGACAATGCCAAAATTAAACATATTACATGTATCAATGGGTTACCGAATCTCTTTCGCCTCATCAAGATAAAGTTAGACTCTTTCTCAACAAGCTTGAATTTTTTTTGAGACAACTCTTCGGAAATTTTTTCCATTTCTTTTGAATCATCTGCCTTAAGTATTAATAACTTCATTTTAATCTATATAAACTACAAATTCATCTAATTCTTTTCTAGGAGTTTCACGAGGTTCTGCATTGCCGTATCCTAATGGAGTGAACAATACAGGTTCTTCATTTTCATCCAAGTTTAAGAATTTATGAGCTTCATATTTTTTAAATGCGCCAATGTAACATGTTCCGAGACCTACATCCTGTGCTGCCAGAATCATATGATCCATCACAATTGTCGCATCAATATCTGCAATGTTTTTTTGATCCCATGGTCTGGTCCAAGCTTTATTCCTTATTGCCACAACGCACAGTACATAAGGTGCTTCAACGAACCATTTTGCGCCGTAAATCTTGGATAATGCTTCCTTATGTTTTTTGGTATCAATAACATAAACTTTAAAAGGCTGAGCATTAACACCTGTCGGAGCTATGGTGGCTGCCTTAAGAACATATTCAAGTTTTTCGTCTTCAACTTCTTTATCCAAGTATCCTCTTACACTATATCTTTGATTTATTACATCTATGAATTCCATTTTATCTACCTGCCTCATATATTATATCATCAAGGTCACAAAAACGTCTAAATTCTTCCTCATCCATATTTTCCTCATGAATATGTGCTATAATGCCCGGAATTCTTCCAATAATGAAAACTCCAAGACCCAAGTCCGGAGTAAAACCCAAATCAGATAGAATTGCGGCATTTGCGCCGTCAACATTAAGTCTAATTTTCTTTTTTTCATACACCAAATCTTCAAGTGCCAAAGCCAGTTTAATATGAGGTCCCACAAAACCCTGCTTAATGACAATATTCATCAGTTCATCGGCTCTTGGATCAATATTATGATATCTGTGGCCAAAGCCAGGTATTTTTTTCCCTTTCAGGATATAGTCACTATATATTTCAATGGCAGAACTTGCAATTTGCTTATTGTCAATGCCTGAATCCCCGGTGGCATAGGTTGAACCTATTTTTGATTGATATAACTCCATTGTTTTTTCAATAGCTCCTGCGTGCTTATGTCCGAAAGACAATAATGCACCTGCAACAGCTGAGTTTAACGGTGAACCTGATGAAGCTACAAGCCTGGCAGTTTGGGTACTTGGCGGAGTAGCTCCGTGGTCACAAAATGAAACCAGAACATGATTGAAAATCTTTCCTTCCTGAAGGGAAGGCAATCTCCCCCTTAAAAGCAGGAAAACCATGTCACTATATCTAATTTTATCAATTAAATCTCTTTGATTATATCCCCGAGTTACAATCTTATCAGTTTCTACACGGGATATGGCGGTTTTTAATGAATGAGGATTAACCCTAAAATTATTTTCTTGCATTTTCATGTACCTTTAAATTTGTTAATATTAAGTTTATTTTAATTATAATTTTAATGTTGCTACTCTCGGCTCAACAAAACAAGATGGTCGGACTGCAACAATTCTCACACCACTCGCCCTTTGATTACCTATATTAACATATGAACCTAAAACAGTAGCATTTCCTCCAAAACCCATTGGACCAATGCCAGTTTTATTCAACTCGCAAGCAACATACTTTTCAACATCACTCTGGTTGTCCAAATTTCCATATGCAATTGACTTTAAAAGCAGTGCATTTGCTTCATAATGTGTTCTTCCAATACCAATTGAAGGAATGGAAGGTGTGCAACCAAGCATTTTCAACGATTCTTTTAACCATTCCACAGCAGTATCTATAACATTGGAAAATGATCTCTTGTGATATACCCTGTATGTCTTTGCCCGGATTTCAGGACCTCCCCCTTCAAGAATAAAATGAATATTTAATGTATCCGGGGAAACATCCCTTTTGTAAGTGGATTCATCATTAACTGTATCAATTAAAATGGAAGATGGCTTTAACATTCCCGGTTGTTCATATAATCCTTTACTTTGTTCAATTCTTTCAATCTCACTGCCTTTAACCGCCATAGGTCTGGCAGGAAGATTATTCAATCCCAAAGCAATTCCCTCATGTATCTGGTTCAGCAATTCACCGGAAATCTCTCTTTGAGATCCCACTTCGATAATGACATGAGGAATTCCAGTATCGTCACACAAGGGAAACCTGGTTTTTTGTGCAACTTTATAGTTTTCTAAAATCTGTGATAACGCCCATTTGGCATTTTTATTTTCTTCATTTTCAATTGCATTATTCAATGCTTTTAATTTATCATCGCTAAGTGTGGTTGATGCATCGATGATTGAATTTGAAATAGCTTCAACTATATCCATGAAAATCACTCTGGAACTGACAGGTCATCTGATTTAGACGGAGAAACTATTGCTTGAGGACAATAATTATCAATAACTCTTTTAACCAGCATTACCTGTTTTATGCGCGCAACAGCTTCTTTTTCAGTGGTATCCCAGTTATGGTTGGCTGCAACTGAACCTCCTGTTTTTAAATAGACTGGAGATGCAACATCAATGAATTTAGGAACTTCATAATGCCTAATAAAGCCTCCGGTGGATTTGGGATTTTCAGTGTGCAAATCAATCGCAATATCGCATGCGTTTCTAATTGCTGCAATCATTGGAATCTGTAAGTCACGAACCGGATTCAATGAATCAAGTCCATTTTCCTGAAGCAATTTTGCAGATGCGGGATTGGAGTGGCCTGCATGTGCGGACAATTTAAAATGAACATTTTCAGGTATTTCACCTTCTTTTCTCATTTTGTTTAAAACCCAAAGAAGTCCTTCATCATATAACAATATACCTCTTACACCTAATTTGCAGGCTCTTTTTACATCTTCAATTGCATAAACCAGATTATCATAACCTCTGAGCCTGTAACCAATTCGGCTACCCTCTTTGGTGTGGACAGTGGCTGAAGTATCATATGTTGCTCTAGGACCCACTGATAAAAACAGTTCACATCCATAATCTTTAGCCAAATCAACCATTTTTAAGATTTCATCATCACTTAAAAGCATTATTCCTTTTGTTTGAGTAACCCTATGGATAAAAATATCCTTATTAAGGGATTCTTGTAGTAATGCCTCCATAGTATTTGGGGATTGAATGCCCGGAACTTCAAAACGATATTGTCCTCCATCATTAAACCTTTTGTATGATTTAAATTCATCAAAAGTTTCTTTAATACCTATTTTTTTTAAGAATTCCTTTGTTTCATCCATATTATCTACTCATTTAATTTTTGAACAACATATTTCATAGAATATTCTTCGAGTGAGTCAATAACCGTGAGATTGCGTACATCATAAAGTGGATTGTTAGCTTTGAATTTGTCAATCAGCTCAGTTAATTGATATGGATTTTCAAAATCCCCTTTTGGAAGTAAAGTAATATTTTGGAATACACCATTCCTAAATGCCTTATCCAATTTGATAATTACATTTGACGGCCTCTTATCAGGGTATAGTTCATTAAGTTGGTCATCTGAAAGGATAATCATTCTGCTTACAAGATTTTTAATACTGTTTACAGTATCAACAGTAGAATAATTATCTAAAAGTCCATATTCAATTAATTGATCTATGTCGTCAACAGTTACCTCACCAACTACCAGAGATATTGCAACAGCATACGGAAGTGATTGTTTTAGCTCTTCCGCATTTTTAGGATTGAAATTATCATGTTCTGCAGCTACAGAATATGTTTTAACTGCAACATTTTGAATATGGTCATATTCATCACCAATACTTGCCTTTAACTTTAATGCAGTGTCAATTGATGAGTGGATATGTCTACAGAAAGGATATTTTTTAAAGTAGATATCCCTGATTCTCACCTTGCCTATATCTTTTAGAACACTTTCCAGTGAGAAATTTTCAGCGGAGTAATCATCACCATAAACCATTGTTTTTAAAAATCCTTCATTACCTTCAAAAATAGTTCCACTACCTGTAAAACCATTCCTTGCAAGAATAGCAGATAAAATTCCGTTATAAACTGCCTTACCTGCATGTAACGATTTACCCATTGACCCACCATGATCTGATTCCAAAAGTCCGGCAGCCTGAGTTCCACATAATCCAAGCGCATTCAAAATTTGTTCATCATCAAGTTTAAGTAATTTTGAAGCAACAGCACCGGCAACAAAGGCACCTATTGTACCCGTAGTGTGAAATCCCTTATTCCGGTGGTCTGGATTGACCATCTTTCCAAGCAATATTCCCACTTCATATCCGACCAGCACGCCCTCAATAAACTCTTTTCCACTTAAATCATAAGCTTCTGAAATTGCCAGGGCAGTTGGAAATATTACTGCACCTAAATGAATCTGAGCCCCTCTATGACCATCATCCAACTCCAATACATGAGCAGAAACACCATTTAAAAAAGCGGCACTTAAAACATTGGTTTTTAGATTTCTTCCTATGACTGAAGCCTTTAAGTTAATATTAACATTTCCAGAAAATATTTCATCAACTGTATTAAAAGCTATTTTTGAAGCGTTTTCCATTGATCCCCTATAGGTTACTCCAAAAAAATCTAAAAAAGCAGCTTTTACAGTGGTGATGGATTCCACAGTTGCCTGTTCATAACGATAGTTTGAAATAAATTTAGAAATATTTTTTAAAAACATAAAACACCTAAGACAATATATGTTTAAACTAGATTAAAAATTTAACTTTATATAAAAATAAATAAAAAAGAATTTAAACTGCAGGAACGCCAGTTAAAACCAGTACAATATGTGCCACAATAGCTGCACCATAATAAGTTGCTGCAATGACTAAAACTGTAATAACAATAGCTCTCCAACCTAAAGCTTTAAATTCATCCCAACTTTTACCCATTCCGATACCTACATAAGCTAAAAATACAGTAACAATGGATAAAAGTTCCACTTTAGATACATAATACAGGACAAAATCTGAAGTAGGCATGCCAGGAAATGCCAAAACAATACCGAATATACTGATGTACAAGATTGAAGAAATATTTAACGGCAAATACCTTTCCAGCCAAACACCTGCAAGAGTGATTAAAGACAAAATGCCCATACCTATTAGAGAATCAGTCATAGGATGTTTATATCCAAGATAATTACCAATAACTGTGATAATTGAAAATATTACCAGCAATAAAATCCAATTAAAAATTCCGTGGACAGTTACATTCTCAGATCCGTCAATTATATCAGGCATTATTCATCATCCTCCTTTTCAGGTATTATGGATTTCCTTCCAATTTTTGGTTCCAACCAGTTATAAATTTTTTCAGTTAAAGGAAGGGCTATAAATATTACTATGTATATACCTACACAAAATGAAAGCAAGTTACTGAATCCCGCAAAGGCCTGAATTTGGGTTTCCATGCCCGGAAATGCTGCAAGAGTCGGTCCAATAGCAGCAGCGTTCATACTCGCACTGCCAACACCGCTGGCCATAGCAAACGCATAAGGATGCAGCGGCAGGAATGACAATGATAAAGTAACAAGGAAACTGATAAATATTGTTCCGATTACAGTTCCAATAATGAATATTGCAAATACTCCTCTTGATTCAGGAGAGTTAAAACCATATTTATCTACAACAACAGCCACGTTAGGTTCCCTACCAATTGAATTGGTCATACCAATTGATTCTTTTTTAAATCCTAAAATCAATGCAATTGGAAGCACCAATATTGTAGCCAAGTGTCCTAATTCCTGCAGTATTAAAGCAGGACCCATTTCAAAAATCAGATGAATGGATTGACCACTGGCAACAGCCAATTTTGCAATTAAAACCCCGATAAAAAGCATCATGGCCCCTTCGGCAATACGAGCTTGTTTCCTTTGAATCCATTTAATAGGTTTTGCAAGATAAAAGACCAGACCCAAGATAATTGTATAAATTAACGGCATTATAGTAATGGCAACATCTTTAGTGAGTGGAATTTTGATTGTGCCTATCAACTCAGCAATAACAACTAAAATAAGAACAGTAATGTGTAATCTGTAATCTCTCCAAGGATTTTTCTTTAAAATCCTTTTATCCGTTTTTTCACGGTATATATGCTCCACTTGCCCATCTTTATCTGGAATAAAAATCCACCCCAACAAGAAAAAATATTATAAAATTTACAATATTAAATCATATATAATTTACTTTTTTAAATCTGATATTTAAATTAATAAGATTCAAATTTTAAAATTTCACAAAATAAGAATAAAAATATAAAAAAAATAATTAAAATTTCACAAAATAAGAAAAAATATTATGCTATTGGAACGCCAGTTAAAACCAGCACAATATGAGCCACAATAGCAGAACCGAAATAAGTGGAAGCGATAACCAGAACTGTAATAACAACAGCTTTCCATCCCAGAGCCTTGAATTCATTCCAGCTTTTACCCATTCCAATACCAACATATGCCAAAAATACAGTAACAATAGATAAAAGTTCCACATTTGACACATAATAGAGAACAGTATCAGATGTAGGCATTCCAGGAAATGCCAGAATTATTCCCATTAGGCTAATGTAAATAATTGATGATATGTTTAACGGAAGTTTCCTTTCCATCCACACTCCAATTAAAGTTATTAATGACAGTATACCCATTCCAATTAGAGAATCAGCTATAGGATGTTTATAGCCAATGTAATTTCCAATTACAGTTATGATTGAAAAAATTACTAAAAGCAGAATCCAATTAAAAATTCCCTCAACAGAGACATTTTCAGATCCGTCAATTAATTCATGCATTATTTACCACCTTCCTGATTAGCATCAGCAGATCCATCATTAGGAACATTCCTACCAATCTTAGGTTCTAAAAACTCATATAACTTTTCGGTCAATGGCAATGCAAGGAATATCACAATGTAAATTCCAATTGAGAATGAAAGCAAATTACTGAATCCTGCGAAAGCTTCAATCTGAGTTTCCAAAGCAGGAAATGCTGCAAGAGTAGGGCCTAGAGAAGCCGCATTCATACTTGCACTACCAACACCACTTGCCATAGCGAAAGCATATGGGTGGAGGGGTAAAACTGAAACACTTATACTTGTTAAAAAACTAATGAAAACAGTACCTATAATGGTTCCAACAATAAATAATGCGAATATTCCACGAGATTCAGCAGAATTAAAACCATATTTATCTACAACGACCGCAACTTCCGGTTCACGACCAATAGAATTAGTCATTCCAATAGCTTCACGTTTAAAACCTAAAAGCAATGCAACAGGAAGTGCTATAAGAATTGTTGCCAAATGCCCTAATTCCTGCAACATTAATGCTGGACCCATTTCAAAAATTAAATGAATTGAACTACCACTGGAAACAGCCAATTTTGCAATTAAAATGCCTATAAATAGCATCATTGCCCCTTCAGCAACCCTAGATTGTTTTCTTTGAATCCATTTAATAGGTTTTGCCAAATAAAATACTAACCCCAGGACCATTGTATACAATAAAGGCATTATAGAAACTTCAATACCCTGAGAAATCCTTATTTCTCTCGGACCGATTAACATTGCTATTACCACTAAAAGCAATACTGTTAAATGCAGCCCATAATCTTTCCAAGGATTTTTCTTTAAAATACGTTTATCAGTCTTTTCACGATATATGTGTTGAACTTCTGTCGTCTCTACATCATTTTTTGAAATAATACCCACTCCCACCCAACATGCAAAAACATGTTAATTAATTTATTTTTTCAAAAAAGGAGTATATAAATACATATGATTTAGTTCTCAAAAGTTCTAAAAAAAGGCATAAAAATAATGATAAAATATTAATTAATTCACTAAAAGTGAACAATTAAAAATTGATAAAAATTAGTTATTATAAAAATAAAAAAATAAAAAAAGTGTTTTTATAAAATCACATTCTACAAAGTGGTTTTGCCAGATGACGCCTAGCAGAAACAGGTGTTTCGTAAAACTGAGAATTTTTTAAATTACGAGTGATAATAATAGGAACTTTTTTATCAGAATCTAATTTTTTCCCACATCGTTTACATTTAAATCCCTTGTTTTTACCTGCAGAAGTCATTCTTTTTCCACATTCGCAAATTGGATTTTTATATTCCACATCATTCAAACTTATGACCTGAAACTTTTCGATGTTGAAAGTGTTCTGCTCACCGATTCCACCGAATACACGGATAACATCACCAGGACATAAATCTGAAACAACGTTTCTGAATGATTTTGTAGGTTCATAAGCGCCGCATTCTATTTCACCGGAATCGTCTTCAATAAAAAAGAACATGTGCCCACCATCAATTATTTTAGGTTTATTTTTTACTTCCCCAATAACTTCATAACAACCGAATTGCTTCATATCAGATATCTTGTCTGCTTTTTGGATATGCATATCAGTGTGCTGATTAGTTTTAAATATGCACCAGTCAACAATTGGTTCTGAAACTTTAACAATACCTTGAGCTTTTTTTAAGGCATCAACAGTGTTTGAACGTATCCCATATAAGACAGGACATGGAGTTTTAGGTTCGATGGCAATGTAGTTTTCACCATAATCTATATTTTCAAAAGTATCCGGAAATGTTTGCTCATCCATTTCATAAACTGAATCATAATCTATTTGACGTTTTGTTCCATAATTCTCACTTGATCTGTAAGCAAGCAACTCATAAGTGTAATCGGACAGAGGCAGACTAATGGCTGCAATAGAACCTATTATCCCCCTTCCCTTTTTGAATTTATGAATTTCACATCCTATAGACTTTCCAAAGTTTTCAGCCTCATCAATGGTGATGAACTCATAAATTGCCCTAAATGCATATTCTTCCATCTGAGAAGTTATTTCACCCTCATAAAATATTACCCCCGGATTGGTATTGTCACAGTCAAACATGGAGAGTTTTTCAACTTCCTCCAATACAATCCTTCGAGCAAGATCTGCTTTGTCATCATTTTTGATTTTGAAACTGACACCGCCATTGCCTCTGGTTTTAAATCTGGCAAATGGATTTAATCTAATCAATCTAGGATGGTCAAGAAGTTCAATTCCATTGTCTTTGAGTTTGTTTATTATCTGACTAGCTAGAAAAGTAGTGCACATTCCATCCGGAGAGTCTGTGTCATCTATTCCAATATGTAAAACATTAATTTAAATCACCTTAAATATATAAAATATTATAGTTATAACAATATATAGTTTAATTTAAAGAGGCCATTCAATGTTTACTCGTGGAAACTTGTTACAGCAGATAGAGCAATTACTAAAATCTCAGGGTTATAAAACCTCAGACACCTATGAACAGGGATCATTCGACATCGTAGCAAGAAAAAATTTGTTGATATTACTTTTAAAAACTTTCATAAACATTGACAGCATTAATGAGCATAATGCCCATGAAATGAAGCAATTAGCCAATATTTTCTTAGCATCCCCAATAATAATAGGAGAAAAATCCAGAAACGGACTTCTTGAAGAGGGAGTCATATACGAAAGATACGATATTCCCACCATTACATTTGAGACTTTTAAAAACATGATTGTTTATAATGAATATCCTGAAATTTTAGCTGACCGTGGAGGATATTTTGTAAAAATCGACGGCAATGTCATAAAACAATACCGTGAAGAATATTCAATGTCTTTAAAGGATTTGGCGAATTTGGCTCATGTTTCACGTGCTACAATGTATAAATATGAAAACGGAATTGTCCGTGCAAATACGGAAACCGCAATGATTCTGGAGGAAATCCTGAACACTAAAGTAACTCTCGACATTGATTTGCTGAAACAGCCTCAAAAAGATGATGTTGAATATACCAATGACGTTAATGATCTGTCCAAATTGGGCTATGGAGTACTGTCCACCAATAAAAGCCCATTTGATGCGGTTGCAAAAATGAAAAGTTCAGATAAACAATCCCCATTATTAACAAATGTCGAGAAAAATAGAAGCGAAAAAACTTTAAAAAGAATGGCAATACCTCTAAAAGATTTATCAATGGTTACCACATCAGAGCCTGTTTTTATCATAAATAACGAAAAGATTAAAGAATCAATTGGTACCATCCCCGTGATTAAATCATGGGAACTGAAAGAATTTGAAAACTCAAAAGAATTATTGAAAATGATTAGGGAGAGAAAAGAAAACTAGAGTGATTAATATGGAAAATTTACAAATTACAGATATGGAAAATCATCCTATAAAATGGGTTTGCAATTATAAAGGACAAAGAGCAATTGGAATTTGTGGAAAAACACAAAAAATAGCTATGTTTGCATCAGATGAAAGAGTATCAAGAATTCTTGATGACATCGTAATAGGAACCGACGAAGCCCAAGAGGGATACGGCTGTGAAGAAAAAAACAGATGCTGCAATTTTGAATGCGAACTCTGTGAAATATCACCAAGGCAATATTTACAGATTACAGGTAAAAAACCGTCAAATAAAAATATAAAAGATTTAATAAATGGATTGGCGGATTTAAACAAAACCCTTAAAGAAGACGGATTCGTACCCTTTGAAGAATACGAAATCGTTAAACTTTAATATTTTTTCAAAAGACTAAAATCATCACTAGCTTCTTCTATTTTTGCAACACCCAATGTAATTAAATCTACGTAATCTATATTTTTTAAAAATTCAAATGCTTCTTTAGGCTGCAGCACTCCTGCGGCCAATATTCTGGAAGCAATAACTTTCTTATTTAAACTTAACAGTCTCTGTTTAAAATCTTCTCTTTGAGAAGCATTAAAAGCACTGATATCCATCATATAAGAAATTGAATTAAATGGAATCATGTAAAAGTCAAACAAATCCATATCTAAATTTTCAGGAATCAAATCAGTAGTCTTAGAAGGAAATGCTGTAATCAAACCTGATAGGGCACCTGTGCTGTTAATTTCAGACAGGATTTTTGCAGTTAATTTCCAGTCATAGCCGTCAACGATGAATTCATCAACCATCATTAACGGACAATCATAAGTTGAGAATAGCTCTATATCCTCATCCCAGTCCACTTCCTTAGCAACATCATAATTCGGATTTAGATAATCAACATCAGACCTGCCGACAGTAGCAATGACATTCATTTTACAGTCCTGTTCAACTGCAAGATCATATGCTTCAAGCAGATTGGCATCATTTACCAAATTAATAGCCCTTACTCCCTGATTATATGATTCGACAATGACATCTGCAATATTTTGAGGACTGTCATATAAATCCAGCTGATAAAGTCTGGCTCTATGTCCAAAATAAGGCTCTGCCATGAACGGTCCGAAACCTAAAATTGTTTGCGGAATTGATTTGTCTTTATATTTTAAGTCCTCAAAATAAATAATATCACCTCATTCTTTTTCAACTACAACGGCAGTTCCATAAACTAAAATCTCCTGCATTACATCAGAGATTTCATTTGAATCAAATCTTATGGCTACAATACCGTTTGCACCTAATTCTTTTGCATGGTCGATTGCTCTTTTTAAAGCTTCGTCCCTTGATTCTTCCATCATGGTTACATATTGGCCGATTTCTCCACCAAAAATGGATTTTATACCTGCACCAATTTGTCCTCCGACACCTCTACTTCTTACAGTTAAACCGTAAATAAATCCTTTTGTTTCCAATATTTTAAATCCAGGAATATCATTTGCAGTTGATATTGCAAATTCGTCTACTGATACCATAATAGTTTCTCCTTAATTTTTTAAGTATAGATACCGAAAGATATCCTACTCGCTACTTAAATATTTAAAATTATTATATAAAAATATGTTATTTTTTGCAAATAATTTTAAATTATAAATATAATAAAAAACAAATTTTTAAGTAATATTTATTATTAAATATTCAATTTAAATTTACAATATTATGGTGAAAATATGAAAGTACTCGTAGCTGATTCAATTAATGAAAAGGGTATTGAAAATCTAAAGGAAGTGGCTGAAGTCGTTGTAGACACCAGCATCACTCCTGAAGAGTTAGCAAATACCATTCATGAATACAATGGAATTATCGTAAGAAGTCGGACAAAACTTACTGCAGACATTATTAAAAAAGCAGACAACATGAAAATTATTGCTAGAGCCGGTGTAGGTGTAGATAACATCGATTTAGATGCTGCAACCGAAAAAGGTATTATGGTTGTAAATTCACCTGAATCCACTTCCGTTACTGTAGCTGAACACACCATGGGATTGATCTTAAGCATGGCCCGTAAAATTTCCATTGCAGACAAATCCGTTAAAGAGGGCAAATGGGAAAAGAAAAACTTTATGGGTGTTGAACTTAGAAACAAGACTTTAGGTGTAATCGGTATGGGAAGAATCGGTTCACAAGTAGTAAACAGATGTAAAGCATTTGGTATGGATGCAATGGCATACGACCCATATTTACCTGAAGAAGTTGCAAAACAAATGGGTGTAGATTTAACTGATTTGGATACTGTGCTTAAAAATTCTGACTTTATTACAATCCACGTACCACTTACCCCTGAAACCAAACATTCCATCTCAACGGAACAATTTGAAATCATGAAAGATGGAGCATACATCGTAAACTGTGCACGTGGAGGAATCATTGACGAAGAAGCATTATACGATGCTTTAGTAAACAACAAAATCGGCGGAGCCGCTTTAGACGTTTACGAAGAAGAACCACCAAAAGATTCAAAATTATTCGAACTTGACAATATCGTATTAACTCCTCACATTGCAGCATCAACCAAAGAAGCTCAAAGAGATGCCGCAATCATTGTTGCTGATGAAATTATCGACTTGGCTAACGGCAAAAACCCAAGAAATGTCTTGAACATGCCTCGTATCGATAACAATACTTACCAAGAAGTAGCTCCATACATAGAATTATGTGAAAAATTAGGTAGTTTCATCTCCCAAGGAGTAAACGGTAAAATTAAAGAAATTGAAATTATTTACAGTGGAGAATTAGCTGAAATCGATAACCTTGAAATCTTAACAAGAACAGTTATCCAAGGAGCAGTTAATCCGTTCTTAAGTTCTCCTGTAAATGCAGTTAATGCAGCCCTCGTTGCAAAAGACAGAGGAATCAGCATTACTGAAGGTAGAAAAAATAAAGCAAAAGGCTATGAATCATTAATTAAAGTTATTGCTAAAAGTGCAGATGATGTATTCTCCGCTGAAGGAACACACTTACACGAAGCAAGAATCTTAAAAGTAAATGATTACTGGGTCGATGTTATTCCGGAAGGACATATGTTCATTGCAAAATACGAAGATGTTCCTGGAAGTATCGGTAAAATCGGTACAAAATTAGGAGAACATAACGTTAACATTGGAATTATGCAAGTTGGAAGAGATGAAAAAGGCGGAAGAGCCATCATGGTTCTAACTTTAGATAAAGAAATTCCAAAAGATGTTATAAAAGAAATCCAAGCTTTAGACAATGTATATGAAGCTAACGGATTAGAATTATAAAAAACAATTTTCACCAATATTGTTTTTTATTTTTTTATTTTTTTTCAACCATTAAAAACTAGTCTTTAAAATCCCTAGTTACTCTTTTTACAGAACCGTCAGGGTTAAGTTCTATTCTTATCATATTACCCGGTAATTGAGTATTGGAAACAATGTTTATTTGGTTTCTTTTTTCAAATTCTTCATAATTATTAACTGGTTCCTCTTCATCATCAATATGTTTAAAGAATTCGTCATCATCCTCATCAAAAAATCCCGGTTTAAACACATCATCATCAGTTACAACATCACTTTCATCAAAAAAGTCCTCAAGATCATTATTATTTAGATAACTGTAATCACCGATAGTGTATTCTGCAGGCTGACCATATCTGTCATAAGCCTTAAATGTCTCCAATGAGTATGGAAGACATACAATCATGTGAAAATATCCGTGTTTTGAAAATGTTTTTAAATCGGCACCTGAGGGTCTTGCGCTTGGCCCCGGATGAGAGTGAACGGAACCAAAATATTTGGTATTCATTGGAATCAATTCAGTGTGAATCACAGCACCGGTTTCGCAGGTTTCTCCAGGCATGAATATTAAACTGGTGATATAAAGTATCTTATCTTTTATTTCACCGTCAAAAAAAGCTAAAAATTCATTTGGATATGATTTTTTGGCATAGTAAATTACAGACTCTAAAACTTCCCTGTCCACTCTAACTTCATTGAATTCCTCATCATTGCTTCCAAATAATTTTGACATGAAACCCATTTAATCACCGAACCCATTGAAGAATTTTTCGCTAAATATTGGAAGTTCCCAATCCTGATAAATATAACTTCTATAAGATGTTTGGTTTTTATTTTCTTTTTTGTTGAAACCAACTATTTTTTTATTTTTCCTGTATATTCCAATTCCTCTTTTTTTATAAGTTTCAATATCATTCAAGTTAATGCCATTTTTAAACAATAATTCGTTAATGTCACTAAGGTTCATGCCATTTATTATATCGTTTGCTTCAGTATTTGAATACTTGGATTTGAGGTATGAAATTCCATGTGAGTTTACACAGTTTCTCCAGCATTCATCCTGCCTCCACCTGAAATATTTAAGAACATCACTGCCATTGATTGGAATGATTCTTGAATCAAAAGCAGGAGGCTTTTTAAATTGAACATTATAATGCATGACAAAAGAACTTGCAGTGAAACTGGCAATGACTGAGTTAAGTTTTTCAATTCTGCCGTCAAATGGCATTTTATCAAAAAGCAAGCTTATTTCATCAGAAAAAGTGTAGATAAAAACTGGTGAAAATTCTTCAAACAAATCCCTGCAAACTTCAGAGATTACCCTATAAAAATTTTCATCATACGGCTTTACCAGCTCCAAGTCACGGGCTAGTGAATGGAAACTTCTGCCATCCAGTCTCATGATAATTTTAGAGTTTTTGGGAACTCTTAAAGATGAATAAACTTCAAATTCTTTCATTTTTACATTCCAACACTGATTGTTTCATTGAAACTTTTAAGTAATCTTATTGCTGAAAGGGCAGCCAACATACTTGTTTTTGGATTGGCGGCACAAGGATAATTCATAGTTGTTGTCTTGAATTCACCGAAATCACCTTTTGCAGTAATCTCATGAACATTACGGTCAACTTTCGGATCGACAATTATCTTAACGTCAATGTCCCTGTTACATGCCATACTAATTGTTGCAGCAACGTTAATGTTTAACGGGAACTCTTTTACAGCTTCAGATGCTTTTCCTTCAAACAACACTTCCTCTTTATCAATATCTTTTCCAAGGGATTTTGGAGATTTACGGGTAACCAGATTAACTTCCTTAAGACCGAATTTGGCCACTGCTTTAATTCCATCCAAACCTACAACAGCCCCGGACGGCAAATGAATTTTAGCATTATTTTCCTTAGCAATGCTTAAGACATTATTATAAAATTCAGTATCCATAAATGCACCAATACTCATTACAATCATGTCTTTACCTTTTTCCAATACCTTAGGAGCCAATTCCTTAACTGAAGCAGGTGAAGCACATTCCAAAACTAAATCAACATTGTCAAGCAGGTCATTAAAATCAAGTGCCGCAACACCTCCTGCAAGACTTGCTAAATTTTCAGCTCTCTCAATATCCTTATCATAAAAATATGCTATTTCTATTCCATTATTTTCGGGAACTATGCTTGTTGTTATAATATTAGCAATAGCACCGCATCCTATAATACCTACTTTCATAGTATCACTTAAAATAAGCTTTTTAAATAAAATAAAAATTAAAAAAAAGAATTTAAAAGATTTATATAAATCTTTTAGTCGAATTGAACTTGAGTTTCATTTTGTGGTTGAGTTTCAGGTTGTCTTTGAACCGGAGGTTCAGGGATTTGTGGCTCAGGATTTATTTTTTTCATATCCCTTGGGTTAATTAACATAATGTCCCCAATAGCTTGAACTTTATCAAAATCAACTGTTAATAAATCATTTTGGAAAGATCTCATATCATTATCTTCCGGAGACTCACCACGAATACTTCCTAAGAATTGATTAACAAAACCGGTAGGTCTTCTTTCTTGTTCAATAGCTCTAACTTGTAATTTTGAAATAGTTCCTAATCTAATGTTAAGAATAACGTCTTCTACACGACCAACATAATGTCCAGTGTTGGTATAAATATCTAAACTGCGTAATTTTGAAACTTCTACCATTTTTACACCACAAATAAAATAATAAATTTAATAAATATGTATTATTTTATTTAATTGTTAATATAAATACTTTATGTTTTTTTAAAAAGCTTCATATTACAAAAAATTTATTAAATTATAAAAATAAAATATAATTAGATTAAAAGGAGACTTTAAATTGTGGGATACAACAAAAGATTATAGAATTTTAGTAGCAAGTAAGGCAAGAGAAAATTACCTGAATCTTATTCCAACAGCATCATTTAGAGGAAGCTGGAACAAAAAACAAGCGGTTGATTTAGGAAAACAAATGAACAGTGATTTTCAGTCATTGACCTATTCTTATCTTGAAGGAGATGAATTGGTAAATTCGCCAGATGTTGCTGCATTAAAAGAAAAAGCATTGAAAATTATTGAATATTTGGGCGGAGAAGACTGGAATAAAAAGTTTTTAAATAACGCTCCAAAAGAAGACAGAGAAAAAACCCAAGAAAACATTGCCAAAGTAAGATTTTTCCTAGACACAATTATCGGCCTTAAAGACCGCCTTGCATTAGGACCAATTAATGATCCAATAATGGGCGTGGACATTAAAGTTGGAGAAGTCATGAGCGTTACAAAACATCCTAAAAATGAAAACCTGATGTTGTGCAATGTTAATTTAGGAAAACGTGCTATTACTGTTGTTACCAACGATTTAAATGTTAAAGACGACAATAAGGTTGGAGTCTCCTTACTTCCTCCACAAGCATTCAGCGATATTGTCAGCGAAGGAATGTTTTTAGGAATGAACGGAAGCATTCTAAAAGATGTTGAAGGCGAACTTGGACAAATGCCTAAAGGAATTCCAATGGAATCCCTTAACGAAACACGTAACCTTGTTGAAAATTATTTAAAATAAGTTTTTTAAACTTATTTACTTTTTTTATATCGGACACCCCAATAAATATTGTGAAGAAATTAATTCACTACCGTAAATTCAATCCTATTAATTTTGTTTTTGTCATTTCTTCTACAGCATATTTAATACCTTCTTTTCCAACACCACTATTTTTAAATCCTCCAAATGGCATGTTATCTGTTCTAAATGTGGATTGCTTATTTACAAAAACAGTACCCGCTTCAATTTCCTGAGCACATCTCATTGCATTAAAGTAATCATTTGTAAATACTCCTGCTTGAAGACCATAATCTGTATCATTTGCCACTTTGATTGCTTCATCAACAGAATTTACATGAATAATCGGTGCTACGGGACCGAATGTTTCATTGACAACCAAATCCATGTCTGTTGTCACATCATCAATAACTGTCGCTTCATAAAATGCACCGTCCCGATGTCCTCCGGATAAAATTTTAGCTCCTTTTTGAACAGCATTATTGACTGTTTCCTCAACTTGTATTGCTGCTTTTTCAGATATCAAGGTTCCTAAAGTTGTGGATTTGTCCAAAGGATTGCCCATAATAATTTTTTCAGTTTCCTCAACTAGCTTTTCAGCAAATTCCTTTGAAATATCATCTTCGACAATTATCCTTTTGACACCCATGCAGACCTGACCAGCATTTAAAAATGCTCCGTTAATTACTCCTCGAACCGCTTTTTCAATGTCTGCATCTTTTAAAACAACCATAGGATCATTTCCGCCAAGTTCCAATGTGACTTTTTTCATGCCTGCTTTTTGAGAAATCATCAAACCGGTGGTAACGCTGCCAGTAAATGAAATCTTATTGACATCTGCAGAGGTTACAAGATAATCACCAACTTCGGAGCCGTAACCTGTTACAGTATTTACTATCCCATCCGGAAACTCTTCATTTAAAAGTTCTGCAAATTTCATTACAGTTAACGGAGCCTGTGTAGGTGGCTTTATGATGACTGCATTTTTGCATGCAATAGCAGGGGCTATTTTATGAATTGTTAAATTTAAAGGGTAGTTGAATGGAGTTATTGCTGCAACAACACCTAAAGGCAAGCGTTGAGTAAATGCAAAAAATCCTTTGCCGTTCAAACCGGCATCCAAAGGTACACTTTCACCATAAATCCTTTTTGATTCTTCTGCTGCAAGCTTTAATGTTTCAATTGATCTGTCAAGTTCCACCAAAGATTCATTTATAGGCTTTCCAACTTCCAGAGTCAGCAATCTTGCAAAATCTTCACGATTTTCCTTTAATTTTTCAACAACATTGAATAACTTGTTTGATACCTTAAATGCAGACATTTCAAATAAATCATATTTTGCATTATTAGCTTCCTGAATCGCCAAATCTGCAGTCTGTCTGTGAGCAATAGGTACGGCATCTATCACTGTACCATCATACGGATTTGTCACATCTTCCAAATCATCACTTGAAATGTGCTTTCCACCAATCAGCATGTCCATCTTATCACCTGTTAAATATTTTTATAACTTAAAATTAAAATAGTATACTATGCAGACTAATAGATTTGAAACATTTATCGATGCAATTATTGCGATTATCATAACTGTTTTAGTATTGAAAATTCCTCAACCGGCAACACCAACATTAGCCGGAGTTATGGAACTAAATTACATCTATATTGCATATTTAATCAGTTTTTTAATATTATTCAATATCTGGTATGCAAACCACAACCTGTTTCAGGCAGTGGACAACATCAGCAATAGAGCAGTTTGGATTTATGGAATAATGACATTCATCATTTCCCTGCTCCCTTACTTTACAATATGGCTTGCAAATCACATTTATTCAATTCCGGCTGAGACAATGTTCGGACTGATTTTCATTGCAACACACATATTGAATACATTCGCTACACGGGAAATATATGCCAGCAACCCTTATAATGAAGAGTTAAAAGCCATGAATAACGACAGTCATTATCTGAGTCTGCCGATGATTGTCCTGATTATAGGATTCATATTAACCTACACAGTCTATGTTCCGGGAATATACATTTCATGTCTGATTTCAATCATCATGTGGATTGTACTAGGCAGAATTGTTAGGAGTGATAATAATGGAAACTGAACGATTTGAAGCTTTAATTGATGCAATTCTAGCAATTATCATTACAATTATTGTTTTGGAAATTCCATTGGCATCTACCGGAAGTTGGGAATCATTATTTGAGCTTAAATATGAATTTGCAATTTATGCAATTAGTTTTATAGTATGCTTTAACTTCTGGAACTTTAACAACAACATATACAGTATCGTCAATAGAATCGACTATAAAGTCATTTGGACAACAGGAATTTCATTATTTGTATTTTCATTATTGCCTTACCTGACAACTTTTGTTGCTGAAAATTTCTATTTATTTTTCCCGCAATTTTTATACGGCCTGGATTTCATTGTTACAGCAATATTGTCCTTGTTAATAGGAAAATTCCTCATACAAGCAGATCCTGGAAATATTGCACTGCAAATTGCAATGAAACCTCAGCCAATGTACGGTACAATAATTATCGTCATAATAGGTATGATAATTGGTTATTTTGCATATCCACCAGCAATAATTATCTGTTGTCTTCTCTCAATTATTGGAGTTTGGACAATTCCAAAATTAATTAATGTTTAATTAGGGCATTGACAACCCTAATACCATTTATTTTTTTAAATTTAATAAACTGGATGCTATTGAGACAAATACAAAAAAACCTGAATCAAATCAAAAATATTTTTCCAAAATTTCAAGTTCCCTGTTAAATTCTTTAACCTCCTTTGATGCAATTTCATCACTTAAATCACTGACATAATTATTGTACATATAGATTGCCAGCAATACTACAACAATTATGCCTCCGAAGAGCAAAATGAATTCTGCGGAAGCCTGACCTTTGTTATCCATTAAAATCCCCCCATAAGAATTTCTGCACCGAATGTGGAAATGATATAAAAAATTCCAAATGATGCTGCAAGCAATGGCAGAGAGAACTTGAATCCCTTTTTAATATCACCATACATTATAATACTGATTATGAAACCAACTAAAAGGGAATGAATAATCAGATAAATTTCCCCCGCTATCGGAGCAGTTAGAATAATTTCCGAATCCATCCCATAGTTCTGCATGAAATCAGAATAGACACCAACCATACCAATCGCAAATGGAGTTGCAATAATTGCTGAGATAATCAGAAACATTACCGACATCATTACAGCAGACTTTCTCTCCCTTTTAAGTGCCATCAAATCCCTTAAGTCGTCAGAAACATCCAGCAATACTGTTGAAATACTTGATCCGCTTTTACGACCATCCAAAATAATTGCAAAAATTCTCTCCAATTCCTTGGATTTCAATCTTTTGCTCATTGCACGCCATGCCTCATCAAAATTGCGACCCATTCTAATTTCAATGATTGTTCTACGCATTTCATCGTACAATGGCCCACTTCCGTACTGCGACATATCCTCCATTGCGTTTTCGAAACTCAATCCAACCTGGAGCATGCTTGAAAGCTGCCTTAAAAAGTCAGGTGCTGTTTTTTCAATTTCCTGCGCTCGTCTTTCCTGCTGGACAATAACATATGTTAAAAGTCCCGGAATAATGAAAAAGGGCAATATCAACACGGATAACGGCAAGTTGAAAATCATTATTGTTAATGCCAAAGCAATTTCCAGTGTTAAAATGAAAATCATAATTATTGCCAAAACATTACTTGCTTCAGTAAAAATAGCCCCACTCAGCAAAAATTCCTGTAATTTTGATAAATATTTTTCTGGAACATTATTGTCTAAAAATACTGATAAATCATTGATTAATTTGAATTTCATAGAATAATATTATTTTTTAATGAATATAAAGTATTGGTTATTTGTTAAATCAATTTTATGGAGTTAAAACAATGATTATATCAATCTAAAGCCAAATGTAATATCCGAAATATTGCTTTTAAATCAAAATGCAAAAATTATCTCTTAAATATTTCGAAAAATGCCCTCATTGTAATCAGTACTGGATAAATTTCAAGCCTTCCGATCCACATGTTAAAAATGCCTATGACTTTAAGTGGAAGTTCCAGTGCCTGTGACATCTGCCCAATTTCCAAACCTACATTACCCTGCATGGAAATGGTGAAAAATAACGAATCAAAAGGGTCATGCCCATATAAACATAGCAATGCCCAGGTAATCAGTATGCACAGGAAATACAAAGTCATGAAGTTTCCGCTTTGTGCTGCCAAATCGTCAGTGAGTTTTTTATTGGAAACTTTAACCGAAACGATACTACCCTCAGGAGACCATATCTCACGTGAATTTTTATAGATTCCCTTAAAAAATGTGATAACCCTCATCAATTTAAGTGCACCCACAGTAGATCCAGTAGAACCACCAATAAGCATCAGACTAATTATGATAAATATTGCAAATGGCGGCCAACCGCCCATAACAATTGAGCTTTCTATACTTGCCCCAGTTGTCGTGATGGCAGATACTACAACAAACAAAATATCCATAGAGACAATCTGAGATGTGAAATATATTAATAATGTTGAAATTGCTATTAAACTGATCATAACCTGAAATTGCCTATCATAAATTAATGACTTTCCACGAGTCTTGATAATATTATAATGAACTACAAAGCTTGTTGCACCCAATATCATTAAAATAATTGTGATAAAATAAATTATTTCATCATTGTAAAATCCAATGTTTGCATTCTTTACGCTCATACCTCCTGTTGAGATGATACTAAATGTATTGCAAACTGAATCAAAAATAGGCATTCCTGCCAGAGAATATAGAGTTATTCCAAAAACAGTGTAAATTACATAAATTTTAAGAAACTGCTTTATTGTAGCTTTTGTAGATGGCTTAATGTAATCGTCACGAGCTTCTGACCTGTATAATTTCGAGGACACCCTTCCAGGCTTGGTTAAAACAGATATTATCATGACAATAATTCCTAACCCGCCAATCCACTGTTGAAATCCCCTAAAAAACAGTATACTGTGAGGCAGAGCCTCCACATCAGGATAAATTGTAATTCCACTGCCTGTTAAAGCGGACATACTTTCAAAAAGACCATCAACAATATTTAAACCGGTAACCAATTGAAATATTACTCCCCCAACGATTCCAGCCCATAACCATGAAAGAGAAGAAACAATCATCGCATGTTTCAGGCGCATTTCATTAATTGCATATTTATTTAACACATTTACGCAAATCAATCCCAGAAAAACAGATACTGATGAAGGCACTAAAAAACTTACTGCATTAAATTCAAGATATATCAAATCAACAATAATCGGAACCAAACACATAACGCCAATCCCAATCATTAAAAGACCCATATTCCTAGCGATAATCAACAAGTCATTCTTATTAATATATCTCATACAATACCCTCACCAATTAACATATTATTATTGAAAAATATACTATATAAATATTAAAGTAATATACATTTTACAATAAAGTCTAAAAATATCTCACCATATAAAAAAAAGTTTTTAATTATAAGTTTACAATAATATAATCTTATTTTTACTAAAAATAAGCCCATATTACTAAATAAAAATTAACAATATTTATTAAAATGAACACTGACCATTAACTCATTACATCATACAATGGCCCACTTCCGTACTGCGACATGTCCTCCATTGCGTTTTCGAAACTGAGTCCCACCTGCAGCATGCTTGACAATTGCCTTAAAAAGTCCGGAGCAGTTTTTTCAATTTCCTGCGCTCTTTTTTCCTGCTGAACAACAACATATGTGAAAAGACCCGGAATTATGAAAAAGGGCAATATTAATACAGATAATGGCAAGTTAAAAACAGTTATTGTTAATGTCAAAGCAATTTCGAATATTACAATAACAATTATGAGAATAGCTAAAACTTTACTTGCATCTGTAAAAATAGCTCCACTCAGCAAAAATTCCTGTAATTTAGATAAATATTTTTCAGGAATATTATTGTCTAAAAATACTATTAAATTATCAAATAATTTGAATTTCATAAACAAATATTAGAAATTAAAGCATATAAAGTGTGGGTTGTATTCAAAATCAATTTTACAATATGAAAACAAGATTTATGTTCCTATTGATTGCAGGATATAATATAGATTATATCGCTACAATTTTCAAATAATTAGTTTTTTTAGATTCACCCAATGGCAATCCTCCAGTAATAACAATCAAATCCCCCTTATTTAAGTTGAACTCCTCCTGAGCAATCCTTCTGGCATTTTCAACCATTTCATCAGTATTTTCATAAATGTGTGTTTTTACTGGTTTGACTCCAAAATTTAAAATAACTTTATCAGCAATGCGATAAGACGGACAACAAGCCAATATTGTTGAGTTTGGCCTTAAATTACTGATTTTACGAGCAGTAAAACCTGTCAGAGTAGGAGTAACAATCAGTTTAATGTCTGAATATTCAACTGCTTCAACAACAAGTTTTGCAATTGTATCGCTTATGCCAATAGACCCCTTGTAGGCAGTATGCTCCGTATAGTCGATTGTGGATTCCACATATTCACAGATTCTGCTCATTATTTCAACTGACTGGACAGGATATTTACCGATAGTTGTTTCACCTGACAGCATGACACAGTCCGTTCCATCCAATACTGCATTTGCCACATCCGAAACCTCTGCTCTTGAAGGTCGTGGATTTTCATACATAGAAGCCAGCATTTCAGTAGCAACTATTGCAAACTTGCCTTTTTCACGGCATTTTTTAATGATGCTCTTTTGAAGCATCGGTAATTTCTCCATCGCAACTTCAACACCCAAATCGCCACGGGCAACCATAATCCCATCGGATTCATCAATTATCTCATCAATATTTTCAATACCCATACGGCTTTCAATTTTGGAAATAATTAGCGCATCTCCGCCAGAAGCATCAATAATTTTTCGAGCTGCAATGACATCTTCCCTTGTATTTACAAAGGACAATGCGAGATAGTCGCACGCATGTTTTGCTGCAAAGGCAATGTCTGTCCTATCCACTTCACTGATGAAATCCAGTTTCAAATCAACACCCGGAACATTAATGGTTTTGTGATTCTGAATTTTACCCTTGCCTAATGCCTCCAATACAACAAAATCATCGCCCCTGTCAATGACTTCAAGCTCAAGCAATGCATTGTCCACAAGCACTTTGTCCCCCACATTTATGAAATCAATTGCATCACTGTGGTTAACTCCAAATTCATTTTCATTGCCTAAAATGCAAGTCTTGCTCATTCGAATAGTGTCCCCTTTTTGAAGGCTTACACCATCACCCTCAAATTCCAGAGTTCTGAACTCAGGTCCTTTGGTGTCATACATGATGGCAATAGGCACATCACATACCCTACGCACTTGACGGACAACATCTATTGTATTCAGTATGTCCTCTTGTGTGGCATGGCTAAGATTGATACGTGCACAGTCCATGCCATTATTAACCATTTCACTCATAACCTCAACGGAATTGCAAGCAGGACCCACACTGCAAATAATTTTTGTTTTTTTCATACAGAAATCACCAAATAGATTTTAATTAATTAAATATTAGAAAATTATTGAATTTAAAACTAATTATTTAGTTTTTTGTTAAAAATCTGCTTAAATCCATACCCCATAGAAATTCCAAATAGAAAATGATATATTAATGTAAGAATATTCTATGAGAATGCTTTGAAAAAGAAAAAAAGATGGTGAAATAATATTCACCTAATTATTTGTTATACGTCAGTATCTCTTTAAAAAATAGGTTTAATTTACATCAGAGTATAATAAACCGGTTGCCCTACCGTTGAAGAAAACAAGATAAACACCTAAGATACCCATCAATATTCCTCCAACAATATTATTCCATTGACCGATTAAACCTACAACGAATAATAAAATAAATGATATGACAACGACAAGGATTACGAATACAATTACTTTTAAAATTCCTACTTTTGAAAGGTCTCCAACTGCTTCACCAATGGATAATGCATATCCTAAATCTTCGGTTTTAGCTAATCTGCATTGACCCATCATTAATGCAAATGAGAAAATTATTGATAAAATAATAGAAATTAATCCAGATAACCAGTGCTGGAAGATTACTGCTAAAATTGCACCAATGATGATTGGGATAATCATATAAACAATATTTACAACAAAATATTTTACCCCATTGATAAATTGTCTCATGAAGTCAATGCCAGGAGCATCATTTCTTTTTTCAATACCGTATTTAATAATGTCCAATTCATAACCAGTGATAACGAATCCAATGATTAAAGCTATTATGATTCCTATAGTACCAGAACCGATAACTGCAAATACATTTTTAGCCATATTTCCAAACATGATACCGCTAACAGTACCTGCAATAGCTATTCCTAAAATAATACCTAAAATAATATATATTACCAATGCTTTAATGTTATGAAGTGGATAAACTAAAGCATCGCTAATTATTTCACCTAATTCCATTTTAATTCACCTTTTAATTTGATAAACTCCATAACTTTGAGTTATAATTAGTTATATTCAGAAGAATATTTAAATGTTTTTAAAAATAGAACTTTTATATCTCAAATTTATTTAAAATTAACAAAAATTAATGAAAAAACAAGGTTTTATTCAATGAATTTTAAAAAAAAATATATAATTTTTTATCATAAGCACATCCATAACTTTTAATTTGATGAACATACAAATAATGCTGATTGTTTGAATTCAAGTTTTTAATCACAAAAACACCATTATACATATTATACTCCTATTTTCCAAATTAATCCCTTAAAAATGAAAAAGATTTTTAAGATAAGTTGAACAAAATAATAAAATAACAATAGAAGATAAATTTTAATCAAATAACATATAACAAAAATATTTAAAAAAATAAAAATACAATATAAAAATTAGTGATTCAAATGGACATTACAAAAAATTATAATGGAAAAGAATTGACAATTAAAGTTGGAGATCGTATTGATACTGTAACCGCACCAGATTTTGAAAATGAAATACTTGACGAAATGGGTAAATTCGATTCATTGATTATTGATTTTTCCAACCTAGAATACATTTCAAGTGCAGGATTGCGTGTTTTAATTGCAACACAAAAGAAATTAAAACCTGAAAACATTCCAATGACTATCAAAAAGGTTAATGACACAATTAATGAAATATTTAAAATGTCCGGGTTTGATAAAATATTAGAGATAGAATGAACTCCATTTCATTAAAACCAGAATTAAAAGAGTTATACACTTTAAATGAGTTTATTTCAAATGAACTCGAAGAAGAAAATTTTCAAGTCAGTCTAATTGTTGAAGAGATATTCGTCAATATTGTCAAATACTCAAAAACTGATTTCATCAAAGTTAATGTTGAATTTAAAAAACCAACATTAACAATGGAATTTATTGACAATGGAATTGAATTTAATCCTCTTTTAAAAGAAAATCCACAACTCCCCGAAAACATTGATGAAGCAGAAATTGGAGGGTTAGGGATTATGTTAACAAAAGAAATCTCAGATGAATTAAACTACAAATACGTGAATAACGAAAATCATTTGAAAATTGTTAAAAATGTATAATAATTCATAAGATTCACAATTACATTTTAAATCCCCAAACAATACTCCAAATCACTCAAACAAAGAGTACCTGCCCCCAAATATTAGGTATTGTATCGCCTAATACTAAAATCACCATTAAAAACAGATAACCATAATAATCTATTTTTTAACTAAAATAACAGACATAAATAAAACAAACTAATTAAAATGAAATTCCAAACAATATTAAATTTATCTAATATCTGAATCAATACACCTTGTAAAAATTAGCTAAAAATGTTAAATTTAATATAACAATAAATTAAATAAATAACCATAATGTTCAAAGATAGAAATATTAAAAGATTGTTTACTAATAAAAAATTCATTTTTATATTCTCATTTTGCGTGGAACTTATATTCTTTTATTTTTTCGAACATCAAATGATAACAGGCGAATATTTATTAGGAGATTTATGGATTTCACCTATCTTTGGACTGATGTTCGGACCATATGGGGCATTAGGTCAGGCATTAGCCACATTGGTTGGAGAACTTTACCAGGGCCTGCCGCCTATAGAAAGTTTTATTGATTTTTCAATAATGTTTTTCATTTCCATTTTTACATACAAACTATGGTACACTACATTTAAAAGACACAAAATAACTACACCTAGATTTGACTCCATTTACAATGTCTTAAAATTCATAGCCATAATTGGAATAATGGCTATTGTATATTGGATTCTGATAAATATTTCATTATTGGCAACACCATATATGAAACTGGCGTATCCTCTATCCGGAAACATAACAAGAATCGCTTACATAGTCAATATATTTACATTCTCCATAATATTTGGACTTATACTCATCAGCAGTTTTAATATCCTTAAAATTCCATTACAGGCCCCGAAAAAATTTGATTCACCAATAAATATTCCATATAAATACTATGTAATAATCGCTTTAATTTCAGGAACCTATTTGCTTCTTGACAGATTATCAATTATACACAATACATATCTAAACAACATTTTTTTCATGATATGTATAATTTTTATAATATTATTCTGTTTAAACCGACGAGATGAAACTATTGAGGTAGTAACCCTCAATTATTCAATTATTGAAGAAATAATATTAATATTTATGTTAATTTTGAGTATTACTCTGATTTTTAATTACAGTAATTTTAAAAACATCATAAATTTTATTTTCCCATATGTAAATTCTGACTTTTTGCTAATGATTATCCTTGCAATCTCAAGCATTGTCGTCATATTACTTTCAATTCTCCATATTTACTATGTTGACCGAAGCATTACACACCCTATTTATCAATTGATTGATTCAACAAAAGAATATCAGGAACATGAAAAAGAAAATAAGAAGGATTTTAAACTCGACAAATATATAAAACCTGACGATGACATTGGAATGCTTGTTAAATCATTCATGAAATTGAAAACACTTATAAACGAAAATCTGAATGATCTTGAAACCACAACCGCAGAAAAAGAGAGAATTGAAACCGAACTGAATATTGCAAGCAATATTCAAACCAGCATGCTTCCAAAAGATTTTAATGAATTTTCCAATAACAAGCCATTTGAAATACATGGATTCATGAGCGCCGCAAAAGAAGTTGGCGGAGACTTCTATGACTTTTTTAATACTGATAAAAATTGCATCAATTTTGTTATCGGAGACGTAAGCGGTAAAGGAATGCCCGCAACATTATTTATGGTAAAAACTATGCATTTAATCAGAAACAAATCTGAATTTAGGGACAAACTCTCACAAGTATATGAAGACGTTAATAATGCTGCATGTGAAAGAAATGAAGAAAACCTATTCATCACATCATGGATTGGAAAATTAGATCTAGATAAAGGGAAACTAACCTATGTCAATGCAGGACATAACCCTCCATTAATAAAACAGAACAATGAAGAATTTGAATATCTGAATTCCTCTGCAAATTTAGTTCTTGGATTGATGGAAGGAATGCCCTATGAAGAATATGAATTGAATTTAAATTATGGCGACATGATATTCTTATATACTGATGGATTGACTGAAGCTAATGACAATTATAAAGAATTTTATGGAGAAGAACGTTTAAAAGCAATACTTAATAAACATAAAGATGAAAAGTTAAGTGAAATCATTAATGAAATAATTAAGGATTTAAGTAAGTTCTGTAATAACCAAGAGCAGTTTGATGATATTACAATGCTTCTTTTAAGGTATACCGGAGGTGAAGGTGATGATTAATAGGATTTTCAAATCCCGAAAAGGAATCTTTTTATTTTCCATGGTTCTGACCATTATTGGGATATCAATCGTGAATGCATTTAATTATCCCATTCCCATAGAATATACTTTTATTCCAGTGTTAAGCATATTCCTTGGCCCATATGCTGTTTTAGGATTTACATTAACAGAAATCGCATTTGAGATTATTTATTTCCAAACAACAGACATCCCAATTATACTATTCAATGCGGCAATGACATTTATTTTTGGAATACTGCCTTGGAAACTTTGGTATTCCATCCTAAATAATAATGGGCATGATGTCCCTAACATAAATCGAGCAATTAATTTTATCAAGTTATTAATTATAACTGTTATAGTCTATTTATTTTCATTTGGAGTTTTATACAATGAATTGACAATCAATGAGAGCATAATTTCAGTCTATTTCACAATTATTCTTTCATTCATATTAACAATCTTTGCAATACCTCTTCTCCACTACGCCAAAATACCTTGTTATTCACCAAAAAAACAAATTAAAAGATTAATGCCCGATAAAGCATATTACATATTTTTATTGGTCCCAGTGATTATCTTCGCATATTCATATATATTCTATGAACCCATTAATTTGACTTTAACAATACTATCCACATTATTTTTAGCCATATTTTTAATTAAACCTTATGACGAAGAGGTTTTTGCAATATCCAATACTGTAAAACCAAACACATTTTATAAGATATGCGTTTCAATATTCATAGTCATTTTAATTTTAACCCTACTTATCACAACTTCACTGAATCATATTACTTATATTGAAAGCAACGTGGAAATCGACCCTTTTATAAGTTACCTATTCGATTTAGGAAATATACTCCTCCCATTTTTAATTCCAATGATTATTTATATATTATTTTTAGAAAAAAGAGTATTAAATCCTATTAAAAAATTTTCAGAATTTTTATCTGCAGATATAGAAGATTATGATGATATTGAGAAGTTAAAAAAGAATTTGAATACAATAACCGTTAATAATGAAATAAAAATATTATCAGATTCATTGATAAAAATGGAAGGAGATTTGATTAGCTACAGTGAAAATTTAGTCAAAGTCACAAGTGAAAAAGAAAAATATGAAACAGAACTCAAATTAGCCAGGGAAATTCAATATTCAATGATTCCAACTGATTTTGAAGAATTCTGTGAAAATGAGAATTTTTCCGTTTGGGGGATGATGAAAGCCGCCCGTGAAGTGGGAGGAGATTTCTATGATTACTTTAAAATCGATGATGAAAACATCGGATTTGTCATTGGAGACGTGAGCGGAAAAGGAATAACTGCAGCATTGATTATGGCTAAAGCCATGACTCTGATTCAGGATTATGTAACCCATTACAAAGATCTCTCAAAAGCAGTTTATGATGTAAATAATAAACTTTGCGAAGGTAATGAAGAGTATCTTTTTGTCACAAGCTGGCTTGGAAAACTCAATATCAAAACAGGAAAACTGACATTTATCAATGCAGGACATAACCCTCCATTAATTAAACAAAATAATGGAAACTTCGAGTATTTGAAAACAGAACCTGAATTGGTTCTAGCATGCATGGAAGAAATGCCCTATAAAACTGAAACAATACAAATAAATCCCGGAGATGCACTATTCTTATACACAGACGGAGTGACAGAAGCTAATGATGACTATAATGGATTTTATGGTGATGAAAGACTCCAAAATATATTGAATAAACATAAAGATGACGATTTAAAAACCATTATAGAATCAATTGATGATGATATTGGCGAATTCTGCAGTCATCATGCTCAATTCGACGATACCACCATGTTCATTATTAAAAGAAAATGATTAATCAATTACCAATGGTAAATCACCAATCACATTACCTTTTCTTGATATCTCAATGGTATCTTCCAGACGCACTCCAAATTCACCTTCCAAATAGATTCCTGGCTCTACTGTAATAACCATCCCTTCTTCTATTACTGTATCATCACGAAGAGAGAATCCTGGAGTTTCATGAATATCAAGTCCCAAACTATGGCCTGTGGAATGTATGAATTTATCACCATAACCATATTCTGAAATAACATCACGTGCAACTTTATCTATTTCACAACATTTAAGACCCGGTTTTATTGCTTTTATTGCCTTGTCATGTGCTTCGGCAACAATATCCCATATTTCCTGCTGGCGTTCAGTATAAACCATTGTACGGGTATTGTCAGAACAGTACCCTTCAAAAATAGCTCCCCAATCAATCAATATCGGTTGGTCCAGTTTTTTAGCTTCAGGAATTGCATGAGGCAAACTTGAGGAAGCGCCACTTGTAACTATTGTGTCAAATGATTCCTTTGAAGCTCCATTTTCAATCATATACCTGACCAAATCAAAAGCAACTTCCTTTTCGGTGTTAGGGTTGTTCAAGATATCCAACTGCAAGAATGATTTTTGAGCAATTTCAGTTGCTTTAGCAATCTTTTCAATTTCATCGGGAGTTTTAATCATACGCTGCTTGTCAATGTATGTTTTAGCATCTATTTTAAAGTCATCTCTGAAACGAACAAAAGTACTGAAAGGAAGTGTCGGCTCGATAGCTAAACTTTTTATTCCATCCTCTTTCAGCTCTTTAATCATAATGTCATATGATTCATACTCTTTTACTTCAATTGAAGATGTGTTTTTGGCCAATTCCATATCCATTCCTGAAGCATAGATAATTGGATTGTCCTTAATCACGCAAAATGCAAAACTGGTTGGTTTATATCCTGATATATATTCCACATTTGTAAATCCGGTCAATAAATAAGCTTGAAAATCATCTTTTTTTAAATCTTTTAAAATGTTATCAATATGTAAGTCCATGTTAAATAATTTAGAAAAAGCATTATAAAAAAATTAGTATGAAAAAGAAAAAGACAAATAACTTCACGGATTACATTAACAGTTGTTTTTATAGTATCTTTAATATACGTCACTTTAAAATAGGATTTAAGTTTATTAATGATTTTTTAGCTAAATCAAATATTTATTTAACCTGACTTAATGGAAATTAAAACTATTGATTTTTAATTTATACCCCTTAAAAAGATAATTATATTAAACTCAAAATAGATATTTTAACATTATGTTTAAATTTACAAGTAGTGAAATACGAGATTTGATAATTGCATTTATCATCATTTCCCTTTGTTTTTCAATTGCTAACGCTGGAAGAGATGCAAATGCAGTCTTATCCATATTGCCAATAGTCATGGTAGGTGTAGGTGCCGGTTTCATTCTACACGAACTTGGACATAAATTCGTGTCCATGAAATATGGATACTGGGCAGAATTCAAATTATGGCCACAGGGATTAATATTTGCACTTATCACATCATTTTTCGGATTTGTATTTGCTGCACCTGGTGCAGTTTACACATATGCAAATTATATGACTGATGAAATCAACGGTAAAATATCAATTGCAGGACCTATTGTCAACATTATACTAGCATTGGTCTTTTTAGGAATATCTACAGCTATTTATCCTTCTGCATTTTATTCCGGAACTTCAGCATTAATATTTATTATCTGCTCCGTAGGATATTCAATCAACAGTTTCCTTGCTGTTTTCAATTTATTGCCTATCGGAAACCTGGACGGATCAAAAGTATTGGCCTGGAATTTTGGAATCTGGATTGTTACAATCGCAATTGCGGCAATATTAACATTTATGTCAATGACAATGGGTGTTGAAAATATAGTTAGAATGATTTTAGGATTTTAAAAATGAGCGAAAAAATAACATACTTCAAGGGAACTCACAGAGTAATAGCTCCAAAAAGGACTATTGAGATTAACGAAGACAAACTTAAAACAGCAGGAATAACCCGTATTGCGGACATTACCGATTTGGATAGAATTGGCCTTCCTATTTATACTGCCATCAGACCTACCGCTGAAGAGAGTGGAGTCAGTATTTATGGTGGAAAAGGAATAACAAAAGACCATGCAAAGGCATCTGCAATGATGGAAGGTTTTGAAAGGTATTCTGCTGAAAGGCAAAGCAGTGATGAAAGCATCATCTCAAATCTAAATGATATTGACAACAATATCGACCCAAAATCTCTGAATTTACCGAAAGACCTTGAAAGAGTTGACATTAACGATTGGGATTTGGAGTGGAGCATTGCACGTGACATTATTTCCGAAAAAGATTATTATATTCCAACAAATGCCGTTTATCATCCATACAATCCCAAAGATAATGCAAAAACCCTATTCAAATCAAATACCAATGGACTTGCTTCCGGAAACATTTTGGAAGAAGCTATATTGCACGGAATGTTTGAAGTTATAGAAAGGGATGCATGGAGCATTTTTGAGTTAACCCATAAAAATTACTCACAAATCGATTTGGATTCCATTGAAAGTGATGTTATTAATGAAATTATAGAGAAATTTGAAAGTGAAGGAATCAAAATAAAATTAATGGATTTTACAGCAGACATTAACATTCCAACAATAGCTGCTTCCGCAGACGATACAGTTACAAAGGATGCTGGATTGCTGACATTAGGTATGGGAACACACCTGGACCCTGAAGTTGCAATCCTAAGAGCACTGACTGAAGTGGCTCAGAGCAGAGCAACACAAATAAACGGTGCCCGGGAAGATACTGTCAGAGCAGATTTCGCCCGTGAAGCCGGTTACGAACGTATGAAAAGAATCAATAAATACTACTTTAAACAGGAAGATGAGCAAATTTCACTTTCAGACATTGAAAACAAAAGTACCCATTCCATTACAGAGGATATTGAAATCGTTAAGAATGAATTAATGGCCAATGACATTGAAAAAATATTATATGTGGACTTAACAAGACCTGAAATTGATGTTAGTGTTGTTCGTGTAATTATCCCTGAAATGGAAATGTATGCAATTGATCAAAGCCGTGCAGGCTATAGATTCTTAAAAGTCTGATTAATATGGTTAAAATTATAATATATACTGGATTATCACTCCCATTTGATGAAGCAAAAGAAATTTTGGACAGTGCAGATGGCATTGAAGTAATTTATAAAAGGCCAATCAAAAGAGGAGATTTGTCCATAGCTCTAAAAGAAAATCCAGATATTATCGGAATAATTGATGGAGTATTCCACCAAAACTCTGCAGTAGGACATAAAGAAATTCTCAATGTCATCAAGAATGGAGTTAAAGTCTACGGGGCTTCAAGCATGGGTGCACTTAGGGCATCTGAGCTCGACACATTAGGAATGACTGGAATAGGATATGTTTACAATCAGTATGCAAGCGGTGAAGTTGATTCTGATGATGACGTTGCAGTGATGCTTGACTCAGAAACCCTGGAAGCACTTTCCGAGCCTTTAATTAACATGAAATATGTTTTTACAAATGCTGTTAAAGAGAATATAATAACCAACGATGAAAAAGACGAGCTTCTAAGCATTGCTAAAAAAACATTCTATCCTAAAAGAAATTATGCTCAGACATTAGCACAATCAAGTTTAGACAATGATACAAAAGGAATTTTGATTAATTTTATTCGTGAATCAGTTGATATTAAAAAGGAAGATGCAAAAGAGCTTCTTAAAACCATAAAACAAGATTTGCAATAATCAACCACACCCCAACCCATTCTATGAAGATACATCACCACATTACCATCGACACAAAATAATTGAAATTATAAATTCTGAAGAAATTGAGATACCGTAAATCAGATAAACTTGATAAAATTTATACCATCAATAAATTTAAACAAAATAATGATGAATTAAAATAGATGAATTTTAAAAAAACCCTCTTTAAATTTATCGTCCAACGAATATGAGGGTATGAAAATTTTTAACCGGAATCTCAACAATTATGAAAAGACAAAATAATCAAAAATCAGAAAGATGCATTAAAAAAAAGAATAAAAAAATCTATCAAAACTCATTTTTTCATTTCATGATATTTCTTTAAGACAATATCAGGAGTTTCAATAGTTTTTTCGATAGTTTTTACAAATTCATTAGATTCATGATCCCCGCTAGATTTTGCCAAACCATTAAGAACCAATTGTTTGCCGTCAATTTTAAAACCGGTTTCATCCGCTTCTATTTCAATAAGATTGATTTCAATAGAAGATGCTTTTTCCAGCTCATCATCTGCCTTAATGTTATATTTGATTTTTAAATCTTTATGAGGTATCAACTCGTTGATAGTTCTTTTAATAACTGATTCAAAAAGTTCCAAGAATTTTACAACTGGAGGTAAATTATTAGCCCACCAATAAGCAAGAACAGAGTTGAGAACTATTTCATGTTCGGAAAAATCATCATATAATCTTGCCCGAACACCAACAGCACTATCATCAACGACTTTAATTACTAAAACTGGACTAACTGCCATTATACCACAGTTATTCCACTAATGCTTTAATTAAATCACTAGCTCTTACAAGACCAACTAAATCTCCTTCAACACCAATGACAGGAATTTGTTCAATGTTTAAGGATTTCATTTTTTTAGCACAGTCGGATACTTTAGTTTTAGAGTTAGCTACTTCAACATTACCTACTGCAACATCACTTACTACTTTATCAGTGAATTTTAAATGGTTTTTCTCAATGTACAATACGGAAGTACTGTCCCAAGACCATTTATCTCCTTCAGTACCTACTGTGGAACTGTGTTCACTTCTTTCAGAAATGATTTCAATTTCAGAAATAAAATCGGTTTCAGTTAAAATTCCAGATAATTTTGCATCATCATCTAATGCTAAAACAGATTTTAAACCAAACTGATTCATAGTTTCAAAAGCAACATTTAATGGAGCTTTTTCCCAGGTAGTTGGAACTGTAGTAATCATATAATTTTCAACAGCATCATTTATTTCGATTTTAGTTAAAGCTTTAGACACTAAATCAAAAGAGGTGATGATTCCTACTAATTCACCATCATCATTAACAACAGGAACTCTTCTAACATCATTCTCCATCATTTTACGAGCAGCGTCAATTACATCATCACCAGGTTTAACTGTGACTAAGTCTCTGCTCATTAACATTGCAATTTGTTCTTCATCAGGATTATTAATTAAATCAGAACGAGTTACTAGTCCTACTAAAATATCAGTATCTTCTTTAACTACAGGAAGTACTGCTTTGTTTTCTTTTCTCATTAAGTCTAAAACTTTTTCACGGTTCCCAGGTACGGAAACACTTACAACATTTTTAGACATTGTTCTTTTAACTAACATATAAACACCTATAATTAACAAATATATAAAAATTAAATGATAATATTTAATGAACCACAAGTACTGCGCATTTAGCTGAATTTACAACCTTGTCTGCTACACTACCCATTATAAATCTATCGAATCCGGATTTCCCAGAACTACCCATCACGATTAAATCAACATCTTCATCGGCTGCCACTTCCAAAATACACTTGGCCGGAGAACCTTCTTTTATTACATGAGTTATCTTTAAATCATCATCATTTAATTTATCAAACTCTGCAAGATTCTCTTCTGATCTTTCTTTTAAGATTTGATTTAACTGGTATACTTCATCATCCAATGGAAGTCCGTTAACAAAATTATTTTCTGTGACACTCACAGCGATTAATTCAGCACCAGAAACACTAGCTAAGAATAATGCATGTTTTTGAGCTTTTTTAGCAAATTCTGACCCATCTGTAGGGACCAATATTTTTTTATACATCATTAACATCTCCCATAATATATAGATTTATATCCATGATATTATACAATACATTTTTTATTAATGATATATAATATATTTTTCGTTTCTACACGATTACATATATTAAGGTAAGGATTTTTAGAAAAAGATTTGAAAATAACAAATTCAGCCAGATTACCCTCATTCATGACCGCTTTTTGTATAACATTATTTACATCATGTCTGCAAACGTTAGTTGTAGCCATCTGCAATAACTTTGACGGTTCAATATAACCATTATAATATACAGACATTAATTTTAAAGTGAATTCCAACTCCCTTAACATATTTGGGGAGTTTAACATTACATTATCTGTTCCAAGAAGTGGAGTCATACCCATATCCAACATTTCATTCAGCCTGCAGACCCCAACATTAAGTGTGGCGTTTGCCCTCGGACATACCACCGTATTGGTATTGGCTTTTAAAACAAGCTCCAAATCATTGTTTTTGGGGTTTGTTAAATGAACCAGCTGGTCAAAGTTACTGTCAACACCTTTTTCTATTTCAGTTTTTCCAAATTTATCCAATGATTCAATCTGGTTTGAATCTGATTCCGCCACATGAATTGAGGATATTTTATTTTGCCTTTTACATTCACTGGCAATTATTCGAGCAACATCGTCAGTTATTTCACCAAAACCGCTTGGAGCAATGCCGTCACAAACCTTCAATAGCTTTCTGATTGCATTTTTCACTTTACTTAAATCAGGATCTTCACCATAGAAACTATCGTCACGGCCCAGAATTATCGGTTTGATTGGAATATCCTCACTGGCTTTTCTTAAAAGTTTAGCTCCCTTAAGTCCACCTTCACGGTAATCTATAAAATGAGTTGTGCCTGAGTTGACCATGTCCCACATTGACTGTTTCATTGCTTCAATCAATTCATCATCACTGGCATTGGCCAAGGCTTTATGCTTGACGCCATTCGGTGGCTTTACCATTTCACTTAAGGATAATCCATATCCTTCATCTTTAATAATTGAATCCCCAATATGAATATGGCCATTGATAAATGAAGGACATACAATTGCCCCTTCGACATCAATAATTTTACCTTCGTTTAGGTCTTTTCCAATATTAATGATTTTACCATCATCAACGACGATATTTTCTTTGGCTGGAATTAAATTTTGACCTTTTAAAATAATTCCGTTAGCTATTGTAAACATTAAAGTAGAATCTAATTTTTTTTATTAAAATAATTTTTCATTCATTACATTTATTTAATTGAAATTAATAATAATATACTATAACGGTTGAAAAACCACAGATACTTAAAACCTCACTAAATCCCTTTTAGCAAACGGAGATGATTTCTATTAACTCTCAGGAAATAAGATACTTCTACAGAAATATTGTAAAAACTGGCGATGTATACAGAGTTAAACATAACAATAAAGATTATGGAGAGTTCAGGAAATTATCCGATGCACTGTATGAACGTGACGCGCTGTTTTTTTGTAATTTCGACTATGATTTGCTTGTTGAATGCGACCTCGAAAACAAATATGAACATATGGAACTGCCACCATTTCCTGAAAAAAGACCTAAAGGCCGTATAAGAGGTACAAAATTCAACAAAAAGGAAAGGGAAGGTGAAATTCTTTTTGACCACAAGGTGAAAGGATTCTATATTAAAAGAATGGACGATATTATCGGTTATTATGATACCATGACCGAAGCATTTTATTACAAAAAGCTATTGATGGACAATGACTGGGACATGAGCGTTTTAAAAAGCAACATTACCGAAAGAATTGAAGTCAATAAGGTTATCGACCAAACCAAAGAGTATAAAGTTCAATTAAATTATTGTCCTAAATGTAAAAGCAAGTTAAAAATCGATGCGAAAGAGTGTCCTTCCTGCGGTATCAATATTGAAGAATATCTGTATAATAATTAAAAAAAAGAGATGGAAAATGATTATTCCCCATCTGCATAGTCATTTAAAGATTTAACATTGAGTTCATTATCCTGTACTGCTGCAATTGCATTTAATACTGCTCTTGCACCTGACAATGTGGTAACATATGGAATACCCAGTTCAATTGCTAATCTTCTGATAATATAACCGTCTTTAGCAGACTGTTTACCTTCAGATGTGTTAATAATCAAATCAATTTCCTTGTTTAAAATTGCATCACGGATGTTTGGAGATCCTTGAGATACTTTTTTAATGAATTCAACATTATCCAAACCTGTTGCAATTCCAGTACCTTCAGTGGCTACAATTTCAAATCCTAAATTAGAAGCTTTTTCAGCGATAGGTCTGATTTTCTTTTTATCGGCTTCTTTAACACTCATAAATATTTTACCTTCTTTAGGCAATTCCATACCTGCGGAAAGTTGGGATTTATAAAATGCCATTCCAAATGATTCATCAATACCTATACTTTCACCGGTAGATTTCATTTCAGGACCTAAAACAGTATCTGATTCAGGTAATTTCAAGAATGGGAATACGGATTCTTTTACAGCCACATGATCAATTTTAATTTCTTTTGTTAAATTGAAGTCTTTTAATTTAGCACCATGCATAATCCATGTCGCAACTTTGGCTAATGGTACGCCAATAGCTTTACTTACAAATGGAACAGTCCTACTTGCACGAGGGTTCGCTTCAATGATGTAAACCATTTCTTCATCAAGTTTGACTGCATATTGGATGTTCATTAAACCTTTAACATCTAATTCCAATGCTAATTTTCTTGAATTTTCACGGATAGTGTCTAGAATATGTACTGGAATAGTTTGAGGTGGTATTACACAAGCGGAATCACCTGAGTGAACACCTGCTTCTTCAATGTGTTCCATAATTCCTGCGATGAATACATCCTCACCATCACATAAAAGGTCAACATCAAGTTCAATAGCATCTTCCAGGAACTTGTCTACAAGAATAGGGTGGTCTGGTGAAACTTTCACAGCCTCTTTCATATATTCTTCAAGTTCATTAACATCATAAACAATTTCCATAGCTCTTCCACCAATAACATATGATGGACGTACTAAAACAGGATATGTGATTCTTTCAGCAATTTCTTTTGCTTCATCAAAGGAATTAGCTGTTCCATATGGTGCTTGATGAATGTGTAATTTTTCTAAAACTTCTGCAAACAATTCTCTGTCTTCAACTCTGTCAATACTTTCATAAGGAGTTCCCAGGATTTTTACACCAGCGTTTGCCAGAGGAACTGCCAGGTTAATGGAAGTCTGACCACCGAACTGTACAATGACACCGTCAGGTTTTTCCTGTTCAATTACTCCCATTACATCTTCAAAGGTTAATGGTTCAAAGAACAGCTTATCTGAAATGTCATAGTCAGTACTTACTGTTTCAGGGTTGTTGTTGATTAAGATTGTTTCAATTCCATCTTCTTTTAAAGCTAAAGATGAATGTACACAACAGTAATCGAATTCAATACCCTGACCAATTCTGATTGGTCCCGCACCAAGAATTACAACTTTCTTTTTATTGGTGGAAACTAATTCATTACCTTTATCGTAACTGCTGTAGTAGTAAGGAGTTTTTGCTTCAAACTCTGCCGCACAGGTATCCACCATTTTATAAGATTGTTTGATGTTGTATCTTGAAAGCAAGTTTCTGACATACTCTTCAGTCTGACCGGCCAATGTAGCCAATCTTTTATTTGAAAATCCGAGTTGTTTTGCTTTTCTTAAGTAATCTTCATCATTTAATTTATCTGCAGTAACATCATTTTCAAAGTTGACGATGTTTCTGATTTTGTATAGGAAGAAATTATCAATTTTTGTAAGTTCTCTGATTTTGTCAATGTCCATTCCATCTTTAATAGCTGAATAGATTTGGAAATAAATCAAATCAGTAGGATGGGATAAATCTTCTTCAGACCATTCAACATATTCAAACCCATCAAAGCCCATATCAAGTGATCTTAATGCTTTTTGGAATGCTTCTTCAAATGTTCTTCCGATAGCCATTACTTCTCCGGTTGCTTTCATTTGAACACCAACTTCACGGCTGATTCCTTTAAATTTATCAAACGGCCATCTTGGTATTTTAATTACAACATAATCGATTGCCGGTTCAAATGAAGCAGGGGTTTCTTTGGTAATGTCGTTTTTGATTTCATCCAGGGTCATTCCTAAAGCCACTTTTGATGAAATTTTTGCAATAGGATAACCGGTTGCTTTTGAAGCAAGTGCACTACTTCTTGATACACGAGGGTTTACTTCAATAACTTTATATTCATCGGTTTCAGGGTTTAAAGCGAACTGAATATTACATCCGCCTCTGATTCCTAATGCTCTGATAATTTTTATGGATGCATCACGCATTTTCTGAATAGTTTCATCACAGAGGTTTTGAATCGGAGCGACTACAACACTGTCCCCGGTGTGAATTCCCATAGGATCAATGTTTTCCATGGTACATACGATGATACAGGTATCTTCCTTATCCCTCATAACCTCAAATTCTATTTCTTTCCAACCAAGAACTGATTCGTCAATGAGAACCTGATTAATGAAACTCATGTCCAAACCATGATTTGCAATTTCGATTAATTCCTCTTCATTGTGGGCGATTCCCCCACCGGTTCCACCTAATGTGAATGCAGGTCTGACAATGACCGGATAACCAATTTCCTTTACAGCTTCCAGTGCTGCATCTACGCTTTCTACCGCTTCACATTTTGGAATTTCCTCACCGATTTCTTCCATTAAGTTTGCGAATAAATCACGGTCTTCCACATCTTTAATTGTTTGAACATCAGAACCAATAACTTTGATTCCTTCGAGTAAACCTAAATCTCCAAGTCCTGTTGCAATATTCAATCCAGTTTGTCCACCCATGGTTGGTAAAATAGCATCAATGTCCTCTTCTTCAATAATTTTTGCAACAACTTCAGGAGTCAATGGTTCTGTATAAACAGTATCGGCCATATCAATATCAGTTTGAATAGTAGCAGGATTACTGTTAACTAAAACAGTTTCAATTCCTTCCTCTCTTAATGATTTACATGCTTGTGAACCTGAATAATCGAACTCGGCAGCCTGTCCAATTTGAATAGGTCCAGAACCAATAATTAATACTTTTTTAATATCTTTATCTACTGGCATTTGTAATCCTCACTAAATATTTTAATAATCATCCATCATTTGACTGAACTCATCAAAAGTGCTTCTTGTATCATTTGGACCCGGACCTGCTTCAGGATGGTACTGTATACAATGCAAAGGTAATTCCTTGTGTGAAATACCTTCCGGAGTTCCGTCATTCAAGTTAACATGAGTTAATACTAAATCTGTTTCTTTTAAGGATTCCTTATCTATTGTGAATCCATGGTTTTGTGATGTGATAAATACTTTTCCAGTGTTTAAATCTTTTACTGGTTGGTTTTCACCACGGTGTCCAAATTTCATTTTGTATGACCTTGCACCGAATGATTTGGCAATCAATTGCTGACCCATACAAATTCCAAAAATAGGGAGTCTGTTTGATAACTTTTTCATAGTTTCAATAGTTTCAGTCACCCTATCAGGATTTCCAGGTCCTGAAGTAATCATCAAACCATTTGGAGAGTAATCTAAAATAGTTTTATAATCAGTATCATAAGGGAATAGAATAACTCCAATGTCCCTTTCTAAAAATGAGTTAATGATATTCTTTTTAACACCACAGTCAATTAGTGCAACTTTTTTATCGGCGTCTTCATTGAATATTTTAATTTCTTTAGTTGAAACCAAAGGCACAACATCAATATCTTCAATACTTGGTTGAGACTTTGCCATTTCAATTAACTTGTCGTCATCTATGTCTTCTGTTGTTATTGCGGCTTTAAGTGAACCTCTTTCCCTGATTTTTAAAGTTAAATCACGAGTATCGATTCCACTAATTCCAGGGGTTTCAAATTCTTTTAAGAATTCATCCAAAGTTTTTTGAGGTCCCCAGTTGGAAACTTCACGACATACCTCACGACAGACAAATCCTTCAACCTGAATTTTATCAGATTGATACCACTTCTCACTTACACCATGATTTCCTTCCAATGGGTAAGTAGACATTAATATTTCTCCTTTAAAAGACGGATCAGTTAATGATTCAGTATAACCACCCATACCTGTAGAAAAAACAAGTTCTCCTAATTTGGTGGTTTCATAACCGAATGCTTCACCTTTTAAAACAGTTCCATCTTCCAAAGCCAATTTAGCTATTTTTACCATTAAATCACCATTTTAAGAAAATATAATTCTCTATCTTTAATATATATTATTTTACTATATTATTAAATTATGGTTTTTTAAAAAATTTAAGAAAATTTTTGAATATTTTTTAAAAGTAATATTTTTAGGTATGCCAAAATATTTAAATGAAAACTTAAAAAATCATAACAAGGAGATGAAAAAATGAGAAAAAACTTTGAAAAAGCAATGGTAACTCCGCTTCCAGTCCTAATGATTGGAACTTATGACGAAGAAGGAAACGCAAATGTAATGAATATCGCTTGGGGAGGTCAATGTGGACCAAAACATATCGCAATCAACATTGGACTTCCAGAAGTGGAAAAAAAGACTTTAACAAACATTAAATCTAAAAAAGAATTCACACTAAGCTATGCAACTAAAGACACAATGGCGATATCCGATTACTTTGGATTATTCTCTGGAAATGTAGTTGACAAAATAGCTGAAGCAGAAGTGACTGTCGAAAAAGCAGAAAATGTAGATGCTCCAATAATTGCAGAATATCCTTTAACAGCAGAATGCAAAGTAATAGAAATGGTCGAAAATGATTTGGGAGAAATGCACGTTATTGGTGAAATCGTTAATGTCAGTGCAGACGAATCAATTTTAGACGACGATGGAAATGTATCTGTCGACAAATTACAGCCAATAGCATTTGATTCAATAGGAAATACCTACAGAATTGTTGGAGATGTTGTTGGAACCGCATTCGAAGATGGAATTAAAGTTAAAAAATAATTTTAATCCATTTATTATTTTTTTAAAGCAATCACACCAAATACTATTTAATAACTTAAAATATAAATTAGTAGTATTGAATTCAAAAAGTGTAAAAAATGGATTTGGAATCTCAAAACCTTATTAAAAAACACCTGAAGAGCAAAGATTTTGCCAAATTTAAAAAACTGATTAGCAAAACCACACTGTATGATGTACCTGAGTCCTTAACTGGAGAATTGAGGCCCTATCAGAAAATAGGTTACTCATGGCTGGTTCAAAACATCAGATACGGTTTTGGGAGCATACTTGCCGACGATATGGGTCTTGGAAAAACAATACAGGTACTGTCTGCAATCCTACATTATAAAGAAAAAGACCTTCTCGAAGACAGAACAGTGCTGATTATTGTACCGCCAACATTAATTTCAAATTGGGAAAACGAAATCAAGAAGTTCACACCAGATTTGACTTATTTTATTTATCACGGATCCAACAGAAGCTATCCTTTAGAAAAATATGATATCATTTTGACTTCATATGGGGTTGTAAGACTGGATTTGGACATGTTTTTGGATGAAAGATGGTTTATATGCGTCATTGATGAAGCTCAAAACATTAAAAATCCGAATACCGAACAAACAAAAGCGATTAAAAGCGTTAATGCAAGGTCCAAAATAGCTTTAACAGGAACACCAATTGAAAATAGATTAATGGACTATTGGTCAATATTTGACTTTACCAACAAAGGATACCTGTCAACAAAAGATGACTTCAAAAAGCAATTTGTCATGCCAATAGAAAAGCTTGAAGATGAAGAAACTCTTCTGGAGTTAAAGACAATAGCTAAACCGTTTGTTTTAAGACGTCTGAAAAGCGACGACGACATTAAAGATGAGCTTCCTGAAAAATTCATAAATGACATTTACTGCACATTATCCAAAAAGCAAGTTAAACTGTATAATGCAATCCTGGAAGAGATTTTCTTCGATATTGAAAACTCCAAAGGAATTCAGCGAAAAGGAATAATTTTAAAGATATTGACTGCACTAAAACAAACTTGCAATCATCCGGCACAGTTTTTAGCTATTAAAAATCCTAAAATCAGTGAATCCGGCAAGATGGAGCTTTTGGTAAATATTTTGGAAAATATATTGGCTAACGATGAAAAGGTCATAATATTTACCCAATATGTGGAAATGGGCAAATTAATCCAGGAGTTAATCTCCAAAAAATTTAAACAGGAAGTGCTCTTTTTACATGGCTCACAAACCCTTAAAGAAAAAACCAGAGTGATTGATACTTTCCAAGAAGATGAAAACTATAAAATTTTTGTTGCAACCCTTAAGACTGGAGGAACTGGTTTGAATTTAACCGCCGCACAAAATGTAATCCATTATGACTTGTGGTGGAATCCTGCAGTGGAAAATCAGGCAACAGACAGGGTTCACAGAATAGGTCAGGACAAGGACGTGATGGTTTACAGATTCATTACAAAAGGAACACTTGAAGAGACAATAGATGCCATAAGCAAACATAAAACTGATCTTGCGGCCAAATCCATAAGTAACGATGAAACATTCCTTACAGAAATGACCGACGAAGAGTTAAAAGAAGTGTTAGAGTTGAGATTATAATCAGAATCTCATACTGAAATTAAGGCTTCTTGATGAATGTGTTAATGCACCGATAGATATGATGTCCACACCCAATTTTGCATATTCCACAATAGTTTCATCAGTTATTCCACCAGATACTTCAATCAATGAATTTTGACGAATGTTTAACTCAGATAACTTATCAATGACTTCACTTACTTCATCAGGCGACATGTTATCAAGCATTACGATATCCGCACGATTTTCAACACATTTTATTGCATCATCTAAAGTTTCCACTTCAATTTCTATTTTTTTAGAAAAGCTGGTGTTTGCCTTTGCTTTTAGCAGCGCATCCAATGGACTTTCACATGTTGCAATATGATTGTCTTTAATTAAAACCATATCATCCAAACCGAAGCGATGAGTATCCGCACCACCTACTTTAAGGGCGTATTTGTCAAATTTGGCTATTGCAGGTGAAGTTTTACGTGTTCCCGCAACCCTCACATCATAATCCTTAACCATATTAACATAATGATTGGCTGCGCTAGCCACTCCACTCATTCTCATTGACAAATTTAAAACAGTCCTCTCCAAAAGCAGAATTGTCCTTGCATCTCCGGAAACAGACATCAGCAAATCATTTTTAGAAATTGGAGTCCCATCCTTTAACCAGAACAGAACATTTATCCCATATTCTTCAAATACATCTCGAATTATATCCATACCTGCTAAAATACCTTCATCTTTAGAAATTATTTGGGCGCTGACCTCACAACCTTCATCAACAACTGCCTGTGAAGTTATATCCCCAAATCCCATATCTTCATCTAACATGTATTGAATAATCTTGTCCAAAAAATCACCTAAAAATTTAATATAATTATGAATATATATTATTTAAAGAACTATAAAAGTGATTACATTATGGAAATAATATTTTTAGGGACTTCATCTGCGGTCCATTCAAAAGAAAGAAATCATCCTTCAATAGCTCTGAAGGCTTTTGGTGATGTCATGCTGTTTGACTGTGGTGAAGGAACTCAAAGACAAATGCTTCATACAAAAGTAAGTCCTATGAAGATATCTAAAATATTTATCAGCCACTTTCATGGAGACCATATTTTAGGCCTTCCAGGGCTGTTACAGTCATTGGGGCTTCAGGACAGAAAGGAAAAATTAACAATATACGGTCCAAGAGGATTGAATAAAGTTAAAGATGCAATCTATAACTTTGGTTACTGTAAATTTGATTTTCCAATTGATTTTATTGAAATTGAATCTCAAATCATTGAAGAAACTGATGAATATATCATTAAATCACAGTTGGTAAAACATAATGTTCCATCACTTGCATATTCAATTGAAGAGAAGAAAAAACCGAGATTCTTACGTGACAAGGCTATTGAATTGGGAGTTCCTGTAGGTCCTGCTTTTGGTAAACTGCACAATGGTGAAGAAGTTGAAGTAAATGGCAAAATCATTAAACCTGAACAGGTACTTGGAGAACCTAGAAAAGGAATTAAAATAACTTACTCCGGAGATACAAGGCCCTGTGAAGAAATGATTGATCTGGCAAAAGACAGCACCATACTGATTCATGAATCCACATTTTCACTGCAGGATGAAGAAAATGCGCTTGAGCATGGCCATTCAACAGCTTCCGATGCTGCATATGTTGCCAAACATTCAAACAGCAAAGAATTGATATTGACCCATATCAGTACCCGATATAATGGAGAATTTTACAAAATACTGTTGAAAGAGGCCAGAGAAATTTTTGAAAATACCCGAATGGCCTATGACCTAATGGAAATTGAGCTATAGTGATACAATGAATATTCCTCAAACAACAATCAATGACCCCTGGATGACCCTTATTTATATACTGATTGTAATTATAATCACAACAATTATAACAAGACTTATTGCATTTTCAATGAATAGAATGAAACGATTCCATGAAAATGCGACTGTAATTTATCTTATTCGAGATATAATTAATTATATCATTTATTTCATTGCATTAATGGTTATTTTACAATTCTTTGGAATAAATCTTGCAGGAACTCTGCTGAGTGTAGGTATTGTAGGTATAGCTGTGAGTTTTGCGGCAAAAGACATTATATCCAATTTATTTTCAGGAATACTTTTGATTCTGGGAAAAAGTATTAAAGTTGGAGACACCATTGAAGTTAATGGAAAAAAAGGTTTCGTTGAAAGAATTTCACTTAGATCAACCGTTATTGTTGATGATTTAGGTGTTAAAAATCATGTTCCAAACTCAACATTAACAAATGACTATTATCTCCAGTTCAAACCTCCTGAAAAGTATAGGGTGGACATTTTGACAGGATTGCCACTTAATATTGATGTGGAAGATTTTGTAGAACATATAGTGGCAAAAATGGAAAGTTATGATGCAATAGCTGAAGACCCGAAACCTGCCGTTTTTGCGAATCAGATAAGTTTTAAACAAAGTAAGGTTAAAGTTTCATTTTGGGTAAAAGATTATAATAATAAAGACCAATATAAAATAATAATCACAAACGATATTAGAAAATATATTACAATGGGTGAGACAAATGAGTAACTCTCTTCAAGAAGAAATTTTAAAATTGAAAGACGAAAAAAATGCAATTATTTTAGCACACAATTACCAACCAAAAGAAATTCAAGAAATTGCAGATTTTCTTGGAGATTCATTGGAATTATGCATTAAAGCATCTAAAATTGACGACAAGGATTTAGTTATCTTTTGCGGTGTTGATTTCATGGCGGAAACCGCTTTTATTTTAAATCCTGATAAAAAAATTGTCATACCAACTTTAGAAGCGGAGTGCCCAATGGCACACATGTTGCCTGAGGACGTTTTACTTGAAGCAAAAAAAGAACATCCTGATGCAGGTGTTATTTTATATGTGAACAGTATTGCTGAAGCAAAACAACATGCTGACACTTTATGTACTTCCGCAAATGCAGTTAAAGTTACTGAAAGTTTACCACATGATAAAATACTATTCGGCCCTGATAAAAACTTAGGAACCCATGTTGCAGAAAAATTAGACAAAGAGATTATTCATGTCCCAAAAGACGGCCATTGCTATGTCCACAGACTATTCCATGTGGAAGATATTGAACTAAAAAGAGAACAGCATCCTAATGCAGAGGTAATTTGCCATCCAGAATGTAATATCAATGTTCAAAATGCAGCAGATAAAGTAATGTCAACCGGAGGCATGTTAAAATACATCGCTGAAAGCGACAAGGAAGAGTTTATTATCGGAACAGAAGTTGATATGATTACAAGAATCAATGCAGAAGTTCCTGGAAAAAAACTTTACCCACTCCTGGAAGGTGCAATCTGTGAAACTATGAAATTGCACACCCTGGAAAAAGTAAGGGATGCTCTTGTTAATGAAGAGCCTCAAGTAACATTACCTAAAGATGTTGCAGAAAAATCCAGAAAAGCCGTTGAACATATGTTAAATGCTAGTTAAACTAGCTTTAACTATTCTTTTAATAATTGCTCAAAAAATGAAATTACCTCATCTCCAAGATAAGAGTAATCTTCATTTTCGAAAAAATAACTTTCAAGACCCTGGTCCTGAATCAAGGTTACTGAATCTTTTACACAATCCTTAAATGGCATTAAATCCAAATCATAATCAAAATAATTCTTATTTGTCGCCACAAATAATGATTTGGCCTTTATTTTATGTAACTTATCTATAACATCAAATTGAAGATCGCATTCATTTCTAAATTTGAAATCATAAATGTCAACAAATAAACCTTCATCCAGAAAATCATCAAAAATTGCATGAATCTGATTGTTATCCAATTTACTGAAAGCTTTTTTGGAAGCTGAATGAGCAAATAATAACGAATTTATTGCAATGAGCGCCTTATTTTTTGAAATACTATATTCATCTGAATATAAATCCTCAACCGAATCAATAATGTGTTCAAAGGTTTTTCCCAGTATAAATCTATAACCGGAAGTTTTAGCTGCAGTATTTACCAGAAATATACAGTCCATCTCGTCAGGGTATTCACAGGCCCATGTTAAAACTTGAAAACCCCCTATGCCTTCACCGATTAACCCCTTTATTTTCTTAATTTTAAATTTTTCGGCTATGAACTGTCTCTTAAAATTTACCGCATCAAGACAGGTGTAATTTGGAAAATCATAATTTAAACCAGTAGTTGATGGAGAACATGACCCGGGAGTTCCTAATGAACGAATATCAATACAATACAATTTACTAAGCAGGTCAGAATTACTGTTAATATACTCCTGAGAATTTGATAAAAAGGAATAAGTTCCTTTAAAAGTTGAAAAAAACAACACCGCATTAACAATATATCCTTCATCATCATATATTGGGGTTCCGTAAGTTGCATATTCAACTTCAACATCATTAAGGACACGGCCATACTGGAATTCAAATGAATCCATTTTACAGAAACCATGTTCATTCATAATCATAAAATTTCACCTTTAATAATAAGTAATTCTTGATTACATATAAAGTTTTATTAAAAAAAATTGAATAAAATTACAATTTTCATTCCATTTCGATTTTGAAATTTGCCAAAAGTTCTCTAAAAACATCACTGACAATTTCAAATAATCACATATCTTCCAGAAAACTGGTTAAAAATACAGTCATTTCAATTTCTTCACGGGCAATGAAATCATCCAACTTTATTTTAGCAACATCACTCTGGAAAGGATATAATCTCTCATCAAAATACATTTTGATTTTTAACATGCCCTCATGAATTTCACATTCTTCAGACAGATTGTTATGGAGATAATCCAACTGATTTGAAGACAGCCCGGATACGAAATATTCTATGAAATACTGTCCGTCAGCTTCACCATAATTTTCAATTTTAACCCTCATCAAAAATCACTCATAAACTCCTTAAGCTCGTAAGATATATTTTCAAGTTCATTAAAACATAAATGACCCAATTGAGAATCCATTATAATCAATTCAGAATTTTTTATCAATTTTGACATTGGAATTCCGTCAAGTTCCGGCGGGAAATGCGGGTCTTGCTTACATGAAACAATCAAAACTTTGGATTTGATTTTATCCAAATCATTTTCAACATTGAACTCCATGCTGGCCTTGTTGCAGTATTTTAAATCATAGATATCTGTTTCAATCATTTCATTTCCGAATTCTTCAAATTCAATACTTAACTCATCATTAGTTTTGCTTCTTAAAGCTTCCTTTGAAAGCCCAAAATTGAATTCTGCTAAACAAGCTATTCTTAAAGTTCGAATTAATGAATATGTCAATTCTCCTTTCGCATAATCCGGATCAGATTCAATGATTTCATCCACAAATCTTGAAAGGATAAAATCATGACCTGCAACCTTGTAGCTACTTACACCACAGATAATGAAGTCTTGAAAGTCAGGGTATTCGATTGCCTGGGTTAGGCCAACGAAACCTCCCATGGAATTTCCAATTAGTCCCAGAATATGGTCAATGTTGAATTTTTCAGATAAGAATTGTTTTTGAAAATTAACTACGTCAAGCATAGTATATTTGGGGAATTTATTTTTCAAACCAGTCTGTGATGGAGAACATGATCCTGCAGAACCTAAAGCAGTTAGACTAATAAAATAATATTTATTACTGTCAAACGGACAATCAGGATAGGTTAACGGCAAAATCTTATTAATGCCCTCGAAGCTGCCTAAGGAACCGCTGCAGTAAAGAATTGCATTGCTGATTAAACCATTTTCATCATGTTTTGGAGTTCCGTAAGTCATATATTCGACTTTAACATCGTTTAACACTTCTCCATTTTCAAATCTGAAAGAATCCATTATGAACTCTTCTTTTTTATTTTCAAAAAATTCTTCATCAAAAATATAAATTCCTCCTAAAACTTATCAATATATCTAAAAAACAAATTATTTAAATTAAACTAGACAATGTTATTGTGATGAAATATAAAATTTTAGAACACCCCAACAGTGATGAGGCATACGATTTAGTTCATGAAGCTTTAAGAAAAAGAGCGACTATAACAATCTTTGCTTGTTGTAAAGTGAATTATGAAGGTCGTGCATTAAGTGAATTAAACTGGGGAGAAAGAATAATAATGATAAAGCCGGATGGAACATTTTTAATCCATCAGGAAAAGAAAGTGGAACCTGTTAACTGGCAACCTCCAAAATCAAAAACAAGAGCTTACATTAAAAATGAAAACTTATTCCTGGAAAGTCACAGAAGGACTCCAAAAGAACTTTTGACAGTTGAAATAAGACAAATCCAATTTATTAATTATGCCAATATTGAAGACTTCGAAGAATTGGAACAGGCAGGATACGAAAAAGACATGGGCGATATGATAATGGATAAACCCCATATGATTGAAGAGGGATTTACTCCAACTGCAAGAGAATACAGTGTGGAACATGGATTTATTGACATTTTAGGAAAAGACAGTGACAATAACTTAATGATTCTTGAGCTAAAAGCCCGTAAAGCAGGCGTTAATGCTGTCAAACAACTTAAAAGATACCTTCTGGATTTTGAAAACACTGAAAATGATTATCTTAGAGAATGCCAAGCACAAAAAAAGAAAATAAGAGGTTTGCTTGTAGCACCATCAATCATGGATGATGCATTAGAAATGATTGAGGAAGAAGGTATCGAATTTGTATCAATAGAACCCCCTCGTGAATTGAAAAGAGATAAAAAAGTAACATTGGATGCATTTTAGTCTAATGCATCTTCAATTTTTTTAAGCTCATTTTTGTAGAATTCCTTAGTGAAATCATTAGCCGGAATTGAAGTGGTTACATGACACTCCTTTTCTAGTTTATATATTAGATATTCTTCATTCTGAAGAGGAACAGTACTGTCTTCATCCAATAATTCCAAACCTTCCAATTCGGCCATTATATTGTCAAATTCTTCTTGTTCTAATGAAATGACATCATCCAATTCCATTTCTTGAACTTTAGGATTTAACTGCATAGCAATAGCTACAAAACCATTAACTTCCTTATCTGAAATTGAAAATCTTGAATTCCTGATTTCATCCATGGAAAATTTAATATGGGTAATGGTGTTTTTTGTAACTGGAATCTCATGGGACAGTCCAATTTGATTAATTTCATAGTTATTTTTCCAATCCCCAATTTTATAGATTGCATAATTCATATCATTAACATTAATTTTTTCGTCAGCCATCATATCACAATCATAAATATATTTTTATAATAATAAAAACATTATTATAAATATACATTATTAATAAAATGTAAATTTTAATGGAGGTTAAGTTGTGAAAAAATGTCCTGAATGTGGAAATCCTAGTTATGATGGAGCTCCTGTTTGTGGAAATTGTGGATATAACTTCCCCAAACCAAAAGTTAAAGCTCGTAAAAAAGACAGCATATTTCAAAATGAACAACGAGCTGAAATTCCTAAAAAAGAGAACATCATTCGCGAGGAACCAAAAGTTGATATTTCCAAAGATAAGCCAAAAGTGGAAAAACCTTCCAATCAACAAAGTACACTCGACATAATTAAAGAAAAAAAACTTATTATTGGAGCCATTGTGCTTATTACTTTAATTGTAATTTGTGGAATTGTCCTTACAGGGTCAAATAAAAACACCTCTCCTATTCAAGGCAGTAGTAATTTACTTGAATATAATGCTGGTGATTTTGCATTCAAATACCCTGAAAGTTGGAATAGTGTAAATCTTAGTGATGCAGATCATGAAGGCGCTGTATTTTTCCAAAATGATAATAATACAATTATAGAACATTATAACATTACAAGTAGTGCTAGTTCACTAAAAGACATCAATCAACAAAGAATCAGTCATGCATTAAGTAATGGTGACGCTATTGAACTTGTTGAAACCGTCACATTAGATGGCAGAAACGGGTCAAACATCATTGTTGAAAATGCCGATGGAAACTACACCAGATATGTTTCAATGTTTACTGATGGAGAATTATACGTGTTCAAGATTACTGGAGATTCTATTAACTCCATTACATCAGACAGCATCAATCAAGTAGTTAATTCCGCAGATATTATTTAAGTATGATTTAATTCATACTTATTTTTCTTATTTTAAAAGGTCATAATATGACAAAAATCAAAATTGCTCTTTGTCAAATGAATGTCATTGACAATAAAGAGGAAAATTTAAAAAAAGCAAGTTCAATGATTAATAAGGCTTGCAAGAATGCTGATTTTATTGTTTTACCTGAAATGTTTAACTGTCCCTATTCTAATGATAAATTTATAGAATATGGTGAAGTGGAAAATGACAGTTACACATTAAACCAGATATCCTCATTAGCTAAATCCAATAAGACATACATTTTAGCAGGCTCAATTCCTGAAAAAGAAAATGAAAAACTTTACAATACATCCTATCTTTTCAACAAAGAAGGAGATATTATAGCAAAGCATAGAAAAATGCATCTTTTTGATATTGATGTTAAAGATAAGATTACTTTTAAAGAATCCGATGTTTTAACAGCTGGAGATGAATTTACCACCGCTGAAACAGAATTTGGAAAAATAGGTATTGGAATCTGCTATGACATCCGTTTTCCAGAGCTTGCACGAATTATGGTGGAAGACGGAGCATTAATATTATTCTACCCCGGCGCATTCAATATGACCACCGGCCCTGCCCACTGGGAACTTCTTTTTAAATCACGTGCTCTGGACAATCAGGTTTATTGCGTGGGAGTTGCACCTGCATTAAACAGGGACGCATCATATCACAGTTTCGGACATTCAATAATTACAAATCCCTGGGGCGAAATTATAGCAGAAGCTGGTGAAAAAGAGGAAATAATATATGGTGAAATTGATTTAGATGAAATAAAAAAAATAAGGGAAGAACTTCCTCTTTTAAAAAATAAAAGAGAAGATCTCTATGAAATTATTAAAAAATAACTATTTCAATTTAGCCAATCTTTTCTCGAAGTAAGGTAATTTCTTTTCATTATCAGCAAATACTTCAATTGCAGTTTCAATGACCCTTATTTCATTGTCTCTATCATTAGCTTTTCTGTAAAGAACACATAATCTTTTATATGGAGCATCTTTAGGCTGTTTTGCATCAACATATCTTTCGTATTCTTTTATAGCTTTTTGAAGATTGGTTTTTTCCATTTCTTTAATTGTACTCATAGGTATTACTTTAACAATGGATTTTCCTGAAGATTTAGCTTTTTGTCTTTTTTGTGCTTTTTTAATAGCTTTATTACATGATTTTTTGAAATCCTTATCCTCTTCTGATTTTCTTGCTTTTTTAATCAAATTGATTGATTCATCTGTTGCAATATCCCCTAATGCCTGGATTGCAGCGAGTCTGACACCCCAATCTTCATCTTCAAGACATTTTGCAATAGTATCCAATTCATCTTCAGCCTGAAGATCACCAAGAGAACGTACTGCAACTTTTCTAACACCAAAATCTTCATCTTCAGTTGCTTCAACAAAATAAGGAATAACTTTTTTATCTTCAGTTTCTTTAAGTGCAAAAGCTAAAAAACGTTTGTCTTTACCTTCTGCATTTTTAAATTCATCAATTAATTTATCGACAGCCACATCCCCCATACTACCTAAAATTTCAGCTGCTTTAAATCTTACTTGAGCATTTTCATCAGTGGTAGCTTTAATCAATGGTTCAATAGCTGATTCATCATTAGTTCCAACTAATGATTCTATAGCTTCTTTTCGAACTTTAACATCATCATTTGATAAGTTGTTAATAGCTTCATCAAAACTTAAATTAGACATGATATTAAATTAGTTTTTAAGAATATATAAATACCCATTACACATGACCGTTTAAAATTCATATGAAACAGAAAACAGTTAGTCAAAAAAAGTAAAAATAATTAGACACTAAAAAAGAAATTTACATCGATTAATTATCGAAAAAAAGAAAAAAAGAAAATTGAAAATAAAATTTTCAATTTAAATACAGGTGTATCCACCATCTACAGCAATTGCTTGACCAGTTACGTAACTGGATTTAGGGGATGCTAAGTATACAACAGTGGAGTCTAATTCACCATCAACACCAGATCTTCCAACAGGTACAACAGTTTTTGTGTATGCTTTGTATTCGTCATTGTCGATAGTTGAACGAGTAAGTTCTGTTGGGAAAGTACCTGGACAGATTGCATTTACAGTAATGTTGTATTTTGCCCATTCTGCTGCTAATTGTCTTGTGAGGTTTACTACTCCACCTTTTGCAGCTGCATATGGGGATGTTGGGGTTGCCATTGTTCCAACTAAACCAAACATAGATGCGGTGTTAATGATTCTTCCGTATTTTTGTGGAATCATTGCTTCACGAGCAACAGCTCTTGACATTTTGAAGGTACCTGTGAGGTCTACATCAACAGTTTTGTTCCATTCATCGTCAGTTAATAATTCTGCTTCTTTTGTTGCTCCGTATCCTGCATTGTTGTGGAGGATATCAATTCTTCCAAAGTGATCCATGACTTCTTTTACGCAATTTTCAACACTTTCAGTATCGGTTACATCACAGACTACGCCGATGCAGTCTACGCCAAGTTCTTTAATTTCTTCTGCAACTTGATCTAATCTTTCTTTCCTTCTTCCGGTAACTACGATGTTAGCACCATATCTTGCATATGCTTTTGCCATATCAACACCAATACCGGAGGATGCTCCGCTTACTAAAGCTACTTGTCCTGATAAATTAAATAAATCATTCATGTTTTCACGCTCCACCACATAAATTAACATCATAAGTTATTCATATGGTTAATATAAATTATGTCAAGATTAGTTTATAAATTTTTCATTTTTATATCATTTTTTAGAATAAAAGTTGATTGTTGATGGATTATATCTAATATTTTTGACATTTAGACAATTCATGTTTAATTTCTATTATAGGACTCCATTTCTATAACCCCCATATTTAAATTAGAATCTAATTTAACGTGAAAAAAATCATATTTAATAACGATTAATACAAAATTAAAACCATAGAAAATTATCAAAAAGGGAACCTGCGAAAATGATTGAAGAGCAAACAAAAAGTTATACCAAAAAGCAAATTTTAAAAACCCTACATCCATGGGTTCAAAAATGGTTTAACTCAAAGTTTAAAGACTTTACTCCTGCACAGAAAAAATCAATCATTGACATCCACAAAAGAAATAACATCTTAATTTCATCACCGACAGGTTCAGGTAAAACATTGACCGCATTTTTATCTGTCATCAGCGAACTGACATCACTTGCCGAAAAAGATCAATTGGAGGACAAGGTTTATTGCATTTACATCTCACCATTGAAGGCATTGGATAACGATATCGAAAAAAACTTGGATGAACCCCTGAAGGGAATTGAAGAAATAGCCGGCCGTGATTTAGGAATTAGAAAAGCCGTAAGAACAGGAGACACTTCCCAGTATCAAAGGCAGAAAATGCTTAAAAAACCGCCGCATATTCTGATTACTACCCCCGAAACATTATCCATTTTGCTTGTTGCACCGAAATTTAGGGAAAAATTAAGTGGGGTGAAATATGTCATAATAGACGAAATTCACTCATTGGCCGAGAATAAACGTGGAGTTCACCTCAGTTTATCTTTGGAAAGACTGCAGCATCTAATAGGACAGTACACCCGTATCGGATTGTCTGCAACAGTAAGCCCGATTGAGGAAGTTGCACGATTTTTAGTAGGCTATGAATACGGAGTTGAGCGGAACTGCAAAATTGTAAATGTAAATTATTTAAAAGAGCTGGACATGGAAGTAATGTGTCCGGTAAGCGATATTGTTCTAGCTGACGAAGAGGACACCAGACTCGGAATGTATGATTTACTGGATGATTTGATTTGGGAAAACAAGACCACATTAGTATTTACCAATACCCGTAGCGGAACAGAGAGATTTGTCTATAATTTAAAGAAAATGTATCCAATGCACTATAATGATACAAACATTATGGCACACCACTCATCACTATCCAAGGAAGTGCGCCTGGAAACCGAAAACAAACTAAAAGAGGGAAAACTGAAAGCAGTTATCTCATCAACATCTCTTGAACTTGGAATCGATATAGGATACATTGATCTGGTCGTTTTAATCAATTCACCAAAATCCGTATCCAGAGCCCTTCAAAGGATTGGAAGAAGCGGTCACAGATTGCATGAAAAATCTAGGGGAAAAATCATTGTTACCGACCGTGACGATTTAGTGGAATGTTCCGTATTGCTTAAAAATGCAAAAGAAGGTAAAATCGATAAAATATCAATACCAACAAACTGCTTGGACGTTTTAGCACAACACATTTATGGGATGAGCATTGAAAATCCATGGGACATTGACTATGCATATGATGTGATTTGCAAAAGCTACTGCTATAGACATCTCACAAGGGACGATTATGAAGATGTTTTAAGTTACATGGCCGGAGAATATCCTGAACTTGAAGAAAGATACGTTTATGCAAAGATTTGGATTGATTATAAAGAAAATACCTTTGGAAAACGTGGAAAACTAGCTAGAATGCTTTATTCAACAAACATCGGAACAATACCAGATTCATCTGGAGTTTTGGTTAAATGTGATGGAGAAACCGTTGGTAAAATAGAAGAAACATTCATGGAAAGACTTAAAAAAGGAGATACATTCGTTTTGGGCGGTAGAACCTACAGATTCAACTACGGAAAAGGAATGACAATCAATGTAACTCCAGCAAGCGGACCTCCGACAATACCTTCATGGTTTTCACAGCAGCTCCCACTGGCTTTTGACCTAGCAATGGACATACAGCAATTCAGAGACCACATGGATTCTAAATTCCAATATCGCAGAAGCAAAGAGGAAATCATGGAATTTATTCATGAATACTTATACGTAGACGATTTTGCGGCAAATTCCATATATGAATATTTCGTGGAACAATTCAAATATGCTAAAATCCCAACCAAACGCAGGTTATTAATCGAATATTATAAAGGATTTGGCGGAAGACGCTTTGTCATATTCCATTCATTATTCGGAAGAAAGGTCAACGATGCCCTTTCAAGAGCTGTCGCATACATTGTTGCTCAAAAATACAACATGAACGTTACCATTTCAATATCCGATAACGGATTCTATTTATCATCAGACAGTAAAATCGGAGGGCTCGAATCATTTAGAGAAATAAATCCTGAAAACTTTGAAACCATTCTGATTAATGCATTGAATAAAACAGAAACTTTAGCTTCAAGATTCAGGCATTGTGCCGGAAGATCCCTGATGACACTTAGAAGATACAAAGGGGAATCCAAATCCGTAGGCCGCCAACAGGTCAGGGGAAAAATTTTACTCAAGTTTGTTCAGGAAATGGACGATAACTTCTCAATATTAAAAGAAGCCCGTAGAGAAGCTCTTGAAGATTACATGGACATTAAAAATGCCCTGAAAGTAATTGAAATGATTGACAGAGAAGAAATGGAAATCAAAACAATAAATACTGTGATTCCAAGTCCTTTCGCATTTAATTTGGTCTCACAGGGATATCTCGATGTTTTAAATCAAAATGACAAGGGAGAATTTACAAAAAGAATGCATCAGGCAATACTTGACCAAATCAAAGATAAATTAAAAGACATCTATTGATTAAAAAAATAATTAAATACTTATATTAACATATTAAATAATGACTTAAAAAAAGGTGATACTATGACTAAATGGAGCGCTGTAATTACCGGTTTCATATTAGCTGTAATTGTACAGTCATTCTTTGCTAGATATGAATTCATTGGATTGTTAATCGTTGGATTTATTACTGGATATATTGCCCATTCCGGAATACTGGGAGGCCTGTGGAATGCTGCAGTTGCAGGAGCATTCGGCACAATTGTCTGCGCAATATTATTTATCATAATTGCTACTTTCGGAGGAAGCCTATTTGGAATTTTCGGAGGTTTGACCGGATTTACATTATCTGGAATCTCAAGCATTGTTGCAATTATTTCAAAATTAATCCACTATGCAATTGTCATGGGAATTACTGGAGCTATTGGAGGAGCAATAGCTTCTAAAAATGAAAATTAAGTTTTTGGAGATATAAAATGAAATATGATTTCGGCATAAACATTAAAGCACTAGTGTTTGGAGCGGCAATAGCTGCTGCATTTATACTATTCGGATATCAATATTGGGATTGGTTTTATCCATTTTCAGCAATAGGACTTATTTATGCAGGATATGGGCAAGATAACCTTAAAGCAGGTACATTAATGGGTTTACTTGCTTCAACACCTATTGTAGTTTTAACATTACAGGGATATATGGGGCAATTCGACGGATTCTTTTTAACAGAAACCGGAATAATAACCGTGACATTAATTATCCTTATTGTTGGTGCGGTTGTCGGTTTTGTTGGTGCATGGACAAAAAGAAGCCGTGTTAAAGCTTTAGAACAATATGAAAAACAACAAAAAATAGGTAAAAATAAAAAGAAAGGCAAAAAATAATAACAAATTTATGTTATTATTTTTTCTAATTCATCTCTTTCTATTCCGTTTTTAATTTCAACTGCAATTCTTCTACCCATACTCATTGGTTTGCCATAGGTTAAGTAGGAGTAAGGAGAACCATCCATAAAGGTATTTGTTCCACCGTCAGTTCTTGCACTGATTTCGAAACAGATTACTTCAAGGTTATCATTTACTAATGTTTGCATACAGAATGGACCGTTTAAACCTGGAGCAACTAATTTTTTAGCACTTTCAGTTAATTTGTCTGCAATATCAAATACTTGAGGAAGTAATGATTCACGTATTACAGCAGGGTGATTACCAGTTACAACATAAGATGGACTTAAATCAATGTCTAATTGGTCTTTTGCAGGCATCCTTACAAATCCGTCAATACTGGATTCATATCTTGTGTCCATACCCATTAATTCAACTGTATCATCAAGTGCAGAGTAAAAATAGTGTATACAATAGTTACAACCGGAAACATATTCTTCAATGTGTGCTGCTTCAACATCACTGTCTTCTAACCAGCCACGTGCTTTCATAGCTTCGATTTTTGCATCAAACTCTTCAGTAGATGATGCTACAAAGTAACCTCTTCCACCTCTTGCACCAGGGAATTTTACCATTACCGGCCTGTCAATTTCAGACGGGTCATTGTATTTGAATGGAATTCTTACATCGCCTTCAACAAGCAAAGCTCTTTCCTTGTCTCTTTCAGCTTCCCATCTAAGCACATCCCTGTTACCGAACATTGGCACATTGAATTTGTCTTCGACATTATCCAAACCTGCATATGCTACAAAAGATCCGTGTGGGATAACAATTGCATTCATGTCTCTAAGCTGTTGTTGAACATCTTCATTGACAATGTCTTTAAATTCATCGACTATGATATATTCATCAGCAACGCCAAATCTTTGATATGGAACTTCTCTGCCTTTTTGACAAACGATAGCTGTTCTGAATCCTTCTTCTTTAGCACCTTGTAAAATATGTAAAGAAGTGTGGCTTCCTAAGGTAGCTATGGTTATATTTTCCTTGTCATAACCAGCCAAAATTTCCAAAATGTCTTCTTTTTTAACTTCTCCCATTATATCTTCTCCTTAAAAGAACGATAATATTATATATATTTTTAGAATTTATAATAGTTTTTATTTTGAATAACATTAAAAATAATGAAAAACAAACAGTAAACTGAATTATAAAGGAACAGATAAAATGTTAATCGGTTTAATTTCAGACACACATATTCCAGATAGGGCAAGACAACTGCCAGATAACGTGCTTGAAGCGTTTAAAGATGTTGATTTAATATTGCATGCAGGTGATTTGACTTCACCGAAAGTTATTGAAAAATTAGAAAGCATAGCTCCGGTTATGGCAGTTCAGGGAAATATGGATAGAGCTAATGGAATTAACCTGCCTCAGGCAAAAACAATCGAAGCCGAAGGCCTTAAAATCGGATTGATACATGGAGAAGTATATCCGAGAGCAGACACACAGCAATTGGTATATATTGCAAAGGAACTTGATGTGGACATATTAGTTTCCGGACATTCACATCAGCCAAAAATAGAGCAGACCGATGGGGTGCTGTTAATCAACCCAGGAAGTCCGATAGTGCCTAGGCTTGCAGACAGAACAGTGATGTTGCTTGAAATTAACAACAAGGAAGTGGATGTTGAAATTGTTAAAATAGGCGCTCCGGTTTGCAGTGCTCTAGATTTCGATAAATTCAAGAGGGATTGAAATGGGAAGCAGATGGCAAGTGGAAAAACATCATGATCCATATTATAAAAAAGCTAAAAAAGAAGAATACCGCTCACGAGCATCATACAAACTTAAACAGTTGGATAAAAAGTTTAAACTACTTAAAGAAGGAAATACCGTAGTTGATTTGGGAGCCGCTCCTGGCGGATGGTCACAGGTAGCGCTTGAAAAGGTTGGCGAAGAAGGAATTGTAGTTGGAGTCGATTTAAACAGATTCAAAAAGTTCCATGAAGAAAACTACCATGGCCTGAGAGGGGATTTCACAACTCCCGAAGTGCAGGAAAAAATTATGAACATCATCGGAGGAAGAGCGGACGTGGTCATGTCAGATGCCTCACCATCACTATGTGGAATAAAAAACATTGACCAGCTCAGGTCCATTGATTTAACAAATACCGTGATAGAAATTGCAGAAAATATCCTGGAAAATAAGGGAAACCTTGTCATGAAAGTGTTTCAGGGTCCGGATTACAAACCGATGCTGGATTCTCTTAAAGGAAAATTCAGAAAAGTTAAGACCACAAAACCTGCATCATCACGTAAAAAAAGTTCTGAAATGTATGTTGTAGGACTGGAATATAAATCTAAAAAAAATAGAAAAGGAAAATAAATTTAAAGACTGTTATATGCGTCATTAGCAGTTTGAAGTTTCTGTTTGGCAAAGTCGATTCTACTGTCTACTTCATTGGATGGTTTACCTGCATCCAAAGCACTTTGTACATTTTCAATAGCAGAATTTGCCCGTGACAACTCTATTTTTGCATCATTATACACTTTAATATCATCGGTACTGCCTGAATAATAAGTAGATTTAATACTGTCAAATTTAACAGACAGGTTGCTGTATGATGCTTTCAAATCAGCGAGCTCATCATATTGAGTGCCGGATGATATTTCATTAGTAATACCTGATGAAACCATGCTATAACCCACATAAGCTACAACTATGATTGTTGAAATTACCATGATAATTCCAACGACAGAAATTAACATAGAAGTAGATTTAAATAAGCTTAATCTAGATTTCCTCATAATAACCTCAATTAAAAAATTAATTTACTAATTAACTATTAGGTATATAAATTTTAATATATATCTTTTACTTATCAAATGCTCTCATACAATATTTTTTTAAGTGATGAAATATTAAGTATTAGATAATGAATTCTACTACTAAATCTCAAACATCAATTATAAAATTCGAAGAATTTTTTGCAACATCTTATAAGGATGATGTATTCGAAATACTTGAAACATATCCTGATGAGCGGTCACTAATCGTAGATTACAATGAACTGGAAATGTTTGATCCAGACCTTGCGGATTTGTTAATAGATAAACCGGAAGAAGTTATTGAAGCTGCACAGATAGCTATAAAAAATATCGACCCTCTTGTAAAGGATGCAGATATCAATATTCGTTTTGAACATACCTCCAATGTAATACCTTTAAAGACATTGCTAAGTAAATACATTGGAACATTTGTCGCAGCGGACGGAATCGTTAGAAAAACAGATGAAATCAGACCTCGTATTGAAACCGGTGTTTTTGAATGTAGAGGATGTATGAGATTGCATGAGGTCGAACAAACTTCTGGAAATAGAATAATTGAACCTTCATTATGTAGCGAATGTGGTGGAAGATCATTTAGACTGCTTCAGGAAGAATCAAAATACATTGATACCCAAACAGCAAGAATGCAGGAACCTTTAGAAAACCTGTCCGGAGGAACTGAACCTAAGCAAATGCTGATGGTTTTGGAAGACGATTTAGTAGACCAATTAAATCCTGGAGATAAAGTTAGAGTTACAGGAACTTTAAGAACATTCAGGGAAGAAAGAAGCGGTAAGTTTAAAAATTATATTTATGTTAACCATATTGAACCTCTGGAACAGGAATTTGAGGAACTGCAGCTTTCTGAAGAAGATGAAGAAAAAATTTTAGAATTATCAAAAGACCCTAATATTTATGACAAGATTATTAAATCAACTGCACCTTCAATTAGAGGATACAGGGAAGTTAAAGAAGCTATTGCATTGCAATTATTTGGAGGGGCTGCAAAACAACTTGAAGATGAAACCAAATTAAGAGGAGATATCCACATTCTCATTGTCGGGGACCCTGGTATCGGTAAATCCCAAATTCTGAAATACGTTTCAAGACTGGCACCAAGAAGTATCTATACAAGTGGTAAAGGTACAACCGGTGCAGGTTTAACTGCAGCAGCTGTCAGAGACGAACTTGGAGGATGGTCACTGGAAGCCGGAGCATTGGTTCTTGGAGACCAGGGAAACGTATGTGTTGACGAGCTGGACAAGATGAGATCTGAAGACAGGTCTGCACTTCACGAAGCTTTAGAACAACAAACAGTAAGTATTGCAAAAGCAGGAATTATGGCAACATTGAATTCAAGATGTTCAGTTCTTGCAGCGGCAAACCCTAAATTTGGAAGATTTGACAGATTTAAAGTGCTTGCAGAACAAATTGATTTGCCTGCTCCGATTATTTCCCGTTTTGATTTGATATTCGTTATCGAAGATAAGCCAAGCGTTGAAGGGGACTCAAAATTAGCGGAACACATTTTAAAAATACACCAGGAAAATACTGTTGATTATGAAATTGAACCTGAACTGCTTAGAAAATATATTGCATATGCACGTAAGAATGTCCACCCTGTTTTAACTGACGAAGCTAATGAAATTCTAAGGGAGTTCTACGTCAGTACAAGAAACAGCAATACCGAAGAACAGGCTCCAGTACCAATTACTGCAAGGCAGTTAGAGGCTATTATCCGTTTATCAGAAGCAAGTGCAAAAATCAAACTCAAAGATACTGTTGATAAAGAAGATGCGGAAAAAGCTGTCAGATTACAAATGGCATGTCTTAAAGAAGTAGGAGTGGATCCTGAAACCGGAGAAATTGATATCGAAGTAATGGAAGGAAGAACACCTACTTCCGAGAGAGAAAAAATGCAGAAAGTTATGGAAGAAATTGGTCTTTTAGAAGAAGAATTCGGCAATCAGGCTCCGTTAAATGTTTTAGTATCAAATATGGCTGAAAAATTCGACATGAGTGAAGATAAAGTCGAATCAATTGTTAGAAACTTAAATCAGAAAGGATTAATTTATATTCCATCCACAGGATATCTTAAGCGTGCTTAAGATTTCCGCCATTAACTTTTTTTTAAATTTTTTTAAAATAATCTGCATCACCGTCAATTAACAATACATTAATAAATGATTAAATCAAAATTTAATATATTATACTTATACTAATTTTCATAGGAGAGATAAAATGGATAAATACGAAGATTTATTAGAAAGAGCAATAGACCAATTACCTCCTGAAGTATTTGAACATAAAAGATTCAAAATCCCTAAAGCTTATTCAGATATCCAAGGTAATAGAACCTTTATTAAAAACTTTAAAGATGTTGCAGAAGGTTTAAACAGAGACCCTCAACATTTATTAAAATTCTTAATGAGAGAATTAGGTACAGCAGGAAATATTGAAGGTCAAAGAGCAATATTACAAGGTAAATTTACCCACTACTTAATCAACGAAAGAATTGAAGACTATGTGGACAAATACGTAATTTGCCACGAATGTAACAGACCAGATACTAGAATTATAAGAGAAGGTAGAATATTCTTACTCAAATGTGCTGCATGCGGTGCAACAGCACCTCTCAAATCATTATAATTCTACTTTTTTTATTTATTTTTATTGATAACATGTTTTGTCCAGAGTGCGGCAGTACCGATAAGGAAATGGTTGGCGACGTCTGCATCGACTGTTTTTTAAAGGATTTTCAAATGATTGAACTTCCGAAACGCATCGAAGTAGAAATATGCAGCCACTGCAACAGCAAACTTGAAGAGGGAAAATGGAGTGACGAATTTATCCCTGAAGAAGAAATAATCTACAGAGCACTCGAGAGAAATATAAAAATTGCAGATGAAGTTTCAAACGAACTCATAAATCTTGAAATTGAAAATTTCAAAGGCACAATAGCTAGATGTTATGTTGAAGTGGTTGGCGAAGTTCATGGAGCTCAAATTGAAGAAACCCATGACTGCGAAGTTAAAATTAAAAAAACAGTTTGTCCAACATGCAGCAAAGTACAGTCAGGATACTATGAAACTGTAATTCAGTTTAGAGCAGATAAGCGGGAAATCAAACCGGAAGAATATGCTAAAGCCGATGAAATTGTTGAACGTACATTACTTAAGCAATCCAGTTCAGATAAATTGGCATATTGTCCTCAAATAGCTAAACTGAAAGAAGGTTATGATTATTACATAGGATCTTTCAAATCAGGTAAAAAAGTGGCCGAAGCACTGAAAGAGGAATTCGGAGGAATAATCAAGGAATCCCCAAGATTAATCAGTGAAGACAAATCTACCGGAAAAGGACTTTACAGAGTTTGGATTTCTGTTAGAATTCCTGAAGCGGAAATTAATGATTTCATAAGTTATGAGAACAAAATTATTCAGCTAACAAGCATCAGCAAAAACAGCTTTGTTGGAGTTGACATTACCACAAGCAAGAAACATAATATTCCAATGAAAAATATGGAAGATATTGAGCTTGTTAAAAAAGCGGATGAAGTTGAAACTGCAACCATTATATCAAAATCTCCTCAATTTATACAGATTTTAGATCCTATTGACTATTCCGCAGTTGATTTGGATATGAAAGAGGAATACGATAAGTATAATGTTGGAGAAGAAGTTAAACTCATTAGAATCAATAATATCGTTTATTTATTAAGTTAAAGTGATAAAATGGACATTGAAGAAAAAATTCAATTAATTGAGGAAGGAACATTAGAAATCATAGATATCGAAGAGTTAAAAGAAGTTCTTAAAAAAGAACAGCCTATAGCTTATACAGGTTATGAACCTTCCGGAAAAATACATTTAGGACATGCAGTAACTGTACAGAAATTAAAACAATTGCAAAAGTTAGGATTTAAAATAAAAATTCTTTTAGCAGACTATCATGCATTTCTAAACGGAAAAGGTACCGTTGAAGAAATTGCTGAAACTGCCGAATACAATAAAAAATGTTTCCAGGCTTTAGGTCTTGATGAAACAACAGAATACGTATACGGTTCATCCTTCCAATTAGAACCAGATTATACTGATAAAGTTTATCAATTAGCTACAATGACCACTTTAAAAAGAGCTAGAAGAAGTATGGATCAGGTAAGCCGTGCGGATGACAATCCTAAAGTGGCAAGTGTAATTTATCCGATTATGCAAACTGTTGATATGGCTGCATTGGAAGTTGATATTGCACTCGGAGGCATGGAACAGAGAAAAATCCAAATGCTAGCACGTGAAAACCTGGAAAAAATCGGTGAAAAACCACCTGTTTGTATTCACACACCATTATTACATGGACTTGACGGTGACGCTAAAATGTCTTCAAGTAAAGGAAACTACATTGCAGTGGACGACTCCGTTAAAGAAATTACCAAAAAAATCAACAAAAGTTACTGTCCTCAAGGAGAAATTGAAGGCAATCCTATGATTGAAATAGCTGAAACCTTCGTTTACCCTAATCAAGATACTTTACTTATTAAAAGACCTGAAAAATTCGGTGGAGACATTGAATTAACACATGATGAGTTAATTAAAGACTTCAGTGAAGGAAACTTACATCCAATGGATTTGAAAAACGGAATCAAAGATTTCCTAATTGAATTCTTTGCCCCTGTAAGAGAATACATGGAGGAGAATTAAATGGCTGTAGAAGAAAAAGAAGAATTTGAAATGGGATTACCTAACGGTGTCGGCGAACAGATGCTTGCTCATGCTTATGAAAAATTCGACATTAAATTGGAACAGACTGAATTTGGACCTAAAATAATCGGAGAATATGATGAGCTTGTAAAAGTAAGAGAATTCTTGGAAAATGCTATTCGTGAAAGATTACACGAATTAGAAAGTGGAGAATAATTATTCTCCATAAATTATTTTTTTAAAATTATTCTAAAAATGAATTTAACTTATTTTTAAAATCGCCGGATTTTACTTCTTTTGTAGTTAAAGCCAGTGTTTTCAATGGGGATTTACCAACAAACTTTTCCATTTGTTTAAAAGCTCCTTCAAATCCGCTGCTTCCTGCAGTTGCAAAGAATTTGACATCAGCAAATTTACCTTCATTCTGTTTAATATAGGAAATCATAGGGTTTGCAGCTTTTCCTGCCCATACAGGAACTCCCATATATATCAAATCATAATCGGAAGGGTCATGCTTTAAATTCTCCAAATCAATTATTTTTGCAGTCATACCGTCTTTACCTGCTCTGGCATAACCCAGTTTTCCGTCATAATTTACTTTTGAAATGATTTCTTCTGTATCTGCATTGGTTGCTTTTGCAATCTCCAATGCAAGTTCTTTTGTAATGTTTGTTCTTGAATAATAAGCAACTAAAACGTTCATAATATCACCTAATACAATCCGGACAGATTCCAAGATATGGTGCTACGGCCTTTTTGATATCTGAAGATACCTTATTTATACCCTTATCGGCATCTATTATTTCATGAGTGTAATTTTCAGCCAATTTCAGATAATTTTCTCTAACACCAGTCAAATAATTCACATTTTCAAATGTATCTTCACCAGATGTTCTTGCAACAGATTTTTTAGCATCCAAATCAAGTAAAATCAATAAATCCGGTTTTTTAGCATATCTGTTTAAGGTTTCAACCCATTCGGCAGGTTCCTGATAAGCCAGTGATGAAATAAATGACCTGTCTGAAATAATTATTTTGGATTCATCTTCCAGTTTATCCATTATCATCATCCTGTCGGCTGCGAAAAGCAGGGCCAGAATTTTTTGAAACTTGTCAGACTGAGCATCAGGATGCTGCAGAATACGTCTAATCAGTTTTCCCACTTCGGAATCAGTTGGTTCGACCAATGTCTCGACTCTGAAACCGTTATTTTCCAGCCATTCGGCCAACATTTGAATTTGGGTGGATTTACCTACACCATCTATTCCTTCAAATACTATGTACATAAAATAGATTATGTTTTAATTTAATATATAATTAATTACAAAAATATAAATGTATAATCGAAAAGGTGTTTAAATAAAATGGTTTTAGAGGAATTACTGGCCCCAGCAGGTTCTTATGAAGTGTTAGTTATCGCAGTCAATGCAGGTGCTGATGCAGTTTATATTGCTGGGCAAAATTATGGTGCTAGAGCATATGCTAAAAATTTTACCCTGGAAGAAATAGAAAAGGCTGTTAATTATGCTCATTTAAATGGCGTTAAAGTTCATGTTACTGTCAATACATTGATTAACAATTTTGAGATTGTTGATGTTTTAAAATACTTGTTCAAATTATATCAGATTGGAGTCGATGCAGTTATCGTGCAGGATTTGGGATTGATTTGGCTTTTAAAGACATTCATTCCTGATCTGGAAGTTCATGCATCAACACAGATGGGTCTGAACAATTATCCGTCAATAAAATGGGCGAGCAAAAACAACATCAAAAGGGTTGTGCTTCCAAGGGAAGTTACCATTGAACAGATTAGTGAAACTACAGAACGCCTTAAAAAGGACAACATTGACATGGACATTGAAACATTCGGCCATGGGGCGCTGTGTTACTGTGTCAGCGGAAAATGTTACATGTCTTCATACAACAGCGGAAGAAGCGGGAACAGAGGAGCATGTGCACAGCCATGCAGACGTGAATACCGTTTGAAATATAGAGGATACAATATCGGAAACGGATATCTTCTCTCAACACATGACCTTGCAACCTACAACAATCTTGAAGCCATTTCAAATGCCGGAGTCAAATCTCTGAAGCTGGAAGGCAGAATGAAATCAGGAGATTATATAGGAACCATTGTAAACAGTTACAGAAATCTCATTGACGGAAATCCCGGAGATTACAAAAAAGACCTTCACCTTGTATTCAACAGACAGTTTACAAACGGATACATGATGGGAGACACCCCCGGAGAAGTAATGGGAAGAGGTCATTCCGGCCATGAAGGACTATACATCGGAGACATAACTGACATTGACGGCACAAAAGTTACAATTGAAGTTAAAAACAAAGAAATCCCAGTCATATTGGAACCTGGAGACGGAATTGCATTTAAATACAACGGCAAAATCAAGGGGATTTATCTTGAAAACATCATAAAGCAGGATGAAAATGAAATCATTATCGACACCACCAGACTTGTCAAGGTAGGAACTGAAGTATTTATCAGCTATTCCAAATCAACTCACGAATACTTAAAGCAGTTTGAAAAAGAGACCATTAAAAACAATGTCGGAATCAATTTATCACTGACATGGGATGAAAATTTAAATTTATTTACCAAAGTCGAATATTATCTCGACGACGAACTGATAAATTTCAGACATAAAACATTGGATAAATTTGAAAAGGCTAAAAATAAGCCAGTTACTGAAGAAACCATTGAAAAACAGCTCAAAAAGACTGGAGGAACACCGTTTTACATCAACAATATCAGATTCAACAACATGCCTAAAGACCTTTTCATACCAATCAGTGAAATCAACCAGATCAGGCGTGAAATTCTGGATACTGCAACAGATTTGCTTCTAAAACATTATACACCTACTAAAAAATCAGTTAAGGCAGTTCGTAAAGATTTAACAAAATTCTTTGAAGATTACACCAGCAATGAAGGTAAAATAAAAAGGAAAACACCGAAATTATCTTTATTTATAGATGACATTTCACAGATTAAAGCTGCATCAGGCTTTGATTTGAAGAGGATTTACTTTGATGGAAACTGCCACTATAACAATCCTGACGACTATTTTGAAAACATTAAAGAAACACTCAAACAGGGAAGTCTGATGGCTGCTCCAACCGAATTTGTTTGGGTTTTATCATCATTTATCAGCGAAGAGGATGCAATAAAATGCAACGAAATCATCAAGGAGCTTGAAAATGAGGGAATAATCATTTCAGTCATGGGAGATTTCCCTGGAATGGATGAAATATTCGACTGCAGAATCTACGGAAACCATAATCTGAATGTATGGAACAGCTTCTGCGTACACAACCTAAATGCCGCAGGTTTCAAATCACTTATTTTATCATCTGAACTGTCCGGCCGTGAAATTAAAGAGATAGTTCTTAAAAACCATGACAGAAACATTGACCTTGAGATGATTGTTAATGGAAACCTTGAAGTTATTGTAAGCAAAGACGACTTTACCAACTTGAACGACGGAAAAGATTTCATCATCTCAAACGATGCTGATTATGCTACTTTAGAAGACAAAAAAAGAAAAAAATTCAAATATAAAATCTTTTTTGACTACAACAGACAGAGCCACATCATCAACAAGGACTGCCTATGTCTGATTGAAGAGATGAATGAGATTAAGGAGATGGGTCTTGACTCCCTGATATTGGACTGCAGATACTCCAATGAAAAATACACCTCTCAGATATTGTCAATATACACAGAAAGCCTCAAAAATAAAGACCAGGAGGAACTGACCAAATACAAATATCAGATTATGGATTTCTCCCAGTCTTACATTAACAAAGGCAATTACATTGAAGGAAGATTACACGAGGACAAATAATGAGAATTCCAGAATTGCTTGCACCAGTCGGATCCATGGACCATTTGAAAGTGGCAATAAATGCAGGAGCCAGTTCAGTATACCTGTCCGGAAAAGACTATGGAGCCCGCAAGTTTGCCGAGAACTTCACCTTAGATGAAATTGATGATGCAGTAAACATAGCCCATCTGCATAACGTTAAGGTTTACGTTACCGTCAACACACTAATCAAAGAGGACGAACTGGAAGATGTTATAAACTATCTTTCAAAGCTATATGCTATTGGAGTAGATGCCGTTTTAATTCAGGATTTAGGATTGGTCGAACTGATAAACAGACATCTGCCCCACTTGAAAATTCATGCCTCAACCCAGATGACCTGTGAAAATCAGCTGAAACTGAATTATATTGAAAGCAAAGGAATTAAAAGAGTTGTCCTTCCTCGCGAAATGAGACGTGAAGAAATTTCCCAGCTTAAAACAAATATGGAACTTGAAATATTTGCACATGGTGCGCTTTGCTATTCCTATTCAGGACAGTGCCTCATGAGCAGTTTCAAAGGAGGGCGCAGCGGAAACAGAGGAACCTGTGCCCAGCCATGTCGCCAGAAATATAAAATCAATGGAATGAAAAGAGAGGACTATTATCTCTCCCCATGCGATTTAAACCTGTTCAATCAGCTGAAGGAAATAGCCGAGCTAAATATATCCTGCATAAAGATTGAAGGAAGAATGCGCAGCAAGGAATACCTGGCAATTGTAATAAGCAATTACAGAAAAGCACTGAACAAGCTAAAAAGTATGAAAAACACCAATGATGAAGAGTTAAGCTTGGTATTCAACAGAGGATTTGTTGAAGGACAGTTCAGCCACAAATCCAAAAGAAGCATCAGGGCAGGGCATGTCGGCTTGAAAATAGGTAAGGTCATAGACAGCCAGAAAAACCAGATTGCAGTTAGAATAGATGACTCCATCAAAACCATACCTGAAAAAGGAGACGGATTGCTGATTGTTAAGAAAAATAACGATTATGGACTGGAAATATCCCAAAATCCAATAATAACAACTTTAAATCATTTTAAAAAAGGTAAAAATAAACAGATCAAGGATTTTACCCGAAAAGACAAGGTGATGATTGTTAAAAAGGTTTGGCAGAACAAGAAAATTACTTTTGATTTAACCGATTCCAATGTGTATCTAACCAAAAGAAATAATTTAAACAAGAAAGTTAAGGAAATAGAAAATAAAGGAAGGAGCTTTATCAAATCAAAGCTTACAATAACATTTTCACTGAAAAATAAGTTCCCACATTTAAAGGGCAGGCTGACACTTGCAAACCGTAGGCAGATAGAATGTGAAGTAAGAGGAAATACTCCTTTTGAAAAACCCCTAAAAAAGAGTGTTACAGCAGAAACCGTTAAAAAACAGCTTGCAAAAATTGACAATTACCCTTATGAGATAACACAAATCAACATAAACTATGACGGGACACTGTTTATTCCAATCAGCAAACTCAATGAACTTAGAAGGAACCTCTTTGAAGCTTTGAAAAAGGAAGTTGAAAACTCATATAAACACGAATGCGAAAAAATTACATTAACACATGAAAAATCAGAGCATAAAAAAAATCCTGTTAACTTTTCATTTTACACAAACAACCTGAATCACCTAAAAGAGATTGATAATGTCAAGAGAGTCTACCTTGAAATTCCCCCTGAACATGATGATGTGGACATAACCAGTCCGAACACTCCAAATATCAATTACATGGTGAATTTTATAAAAGAAGCTTTGGAAATTTCATATGATAAAGATTACGAGATTATCTGGAAATGGCCAGACATTACCCATGACAAATTAATCAAAACATTGAATAAAGTAAGAGGGATTCTTAATAAGATGCATTATTCACTGCCCGTCATGACCGGCAACTTTAACGGAGAATATGGACCATATTCAATGAACATCACAAATACACAAAGCATAGACAGTTTAGAAAACTACAAAATAATTACACTATCCCCTGAATTAACCAAAAAAGACTATGAAAATATTATTGACAATGCTAAAAATCCCGAAAAGATTGAAATGCTTGTTCAGGGATCAGTTGAACTGATGAAAAGCAGATACTCAATTTTATCCAAAAAAGAATTCAAACAAATCAAAAATAAGAATAACTTCTATTTAATCGACAGAAAAAATAACAGATATCCGATTCATAAAAGCATTTCACAGGAAGAGTTGGAAATCTTTGATGACAGCGAACTCTCATTACTTGATGAAATTAAACATCTAAAAAAGATTGGTTTTTGTAATTTCTCTATAGACGGTCGCTGGAGAGATGATGAATACTGTAAAATAATTGATATTTATAAACAGGCTATTGATGAAGATATTGATGAGAAAAAACTGTTAAAATACAGTTCCAAAAATACACTGGGAAACTACTGATATTACTTATCAAATGCTCTCGGCAATATTGAATATATATTAAAAATTATATTTTAACTACAAAAGGGTTTGGTAAAAATGCAAGGAGAAAGAATTACATTGCAAAACATAAAAGGTATAGGAGATAAAATATCCGAAAAAATAATAAACAGCGTTGGAGGAGAAGAAGAACTCCAAAAAATAGTTGATAATGTGGATGTTGAAAAGATATCCAATATTGAAGGAATTAGTCAAAGAAAAGCTATTGAAATAATGAATCAACTATTGAACAATCCCGAATATGAATTTATAAAAAGTGACAGAGCAATAGATCTCTATGAAGACATTATAAATAAAATATTATCCTATTCCAATACTTCCTATTCAAAAAACAGAATACTGCTGCTTTCTCCTTCAAAAGACATTGACAAGATAAATTCTCAGCTCGACTTTGTGATGAATGCAAAGGAACATGTTTCACAGCTCCCAATCATCAAGCTAAGAGGATTGATGAAAAATCTGAAAGAGGTTGAAGAAGCCAAAGCCGAATATGATCCAAGTAAAGTCATACTTGTTGAAAGGGAAGAAGACAATTCCTACCTCTGTGATTTAGGTTTAAATCAATATTACCCAATTCTTACAGCAAGCGATTCACCATTGCTTCAGGAAGAAATGATGAATTATGACCTTGTATTCTATGTTTATTCTGAAGGAATTCTTGATTTTGAAGGAATGCCAAACCTTGTAATGATTAATATTGAAGACAATGATTATGAAATCGTTCCTGAAAAAATAATCAACTTTTTCATGCAGAATAAAGACCTGTTCAATAGAGTTCATGAAATTCAAAAAATCAGAAATAAGGAAAGTGTTCTAGGAGACATCATTCCAATACTTGATGAACTTAACATTATTGATAAAAGAGAAGTTGACATTGAAGAACTTGTTAATTCCTTAAAGGATGATATGGATGATGAGTTAGAAAAATCCATAAAACAAGTTGACCTTGAAGGAGATGAAGTTCTCAACCTATTAAACAATAACTTCCCACCAAAGATAAGCAAAATATTTGACGAAATTATCAATAAACGTAAAGACATTATTCGTGAAAAAACCGGGCTAAGTTTTGACCCGTTCTTAAGAACATACCCAATTCAAATTGATGAAAATGAAATCCAAAGAGTAACCCTGGAACAGTCATCCAAAAAAGAAAATGACATATTTGACATTAAAAAAAGTGCTGCAATTGAATTAAACTCAATAAAGAAAAGAGCAATTGAAGAAGTCGAAGATGCTATAAAATTCGATTACGAATTCAGTTTAGGCAGTTTTGCATATGAATATGATTTATGCAAGCCGGAATTTGGTGATGAAATCAAATTAAACGGCGCACTGCATCTGGAACTTGCACTTAAGAAAGACAATGATTATGTTCAGACTGTCGACTATCAATTAACAAAAGATGAAAATATTGCACTTTTGACCGGTGCAAACAGCGGTGGTAAAACCACACTTCTTGAAACATTGACACAAATTCAAATTATGGCGCAAATGGGACTTCCTGTAAGTGCGCAGAATGCTGAGATTAAATTATGTGATGAAATTTATCACTTTTCCAAAAAACGATCTTTAGATGCAGGCGCATTCGAATCATTCTTAAATGTGTTCATACCAATCGTCACCACCAATAGTGAAAAGTTAGTATTACTTGATGAACTTGAAGGAATCACAGAACTTGATGCAGCAGTTAAAATCATATCCACATTTATTGATATGATTAAAGAATCCAATTCCTATGGAGTCATTGTCACACACATGGCCCGTGAACTAATGAACTACACAGACATCAGAGTAGATGGTATTGAAGCCAAAGGATTGGACGAAAATTATAATTTAATTGTTGATAGAACACCTAAAATGAATTTCCTTGCAAAAAGTACCCCTGAATTAATTCTAAAAAGAATCTATGAAAAATCAGATGATGATTTAAAAGCAGTATATGCCAGAATTTTAGAAAAATTCTAAAAAAACATATACTACTTTTTACTATTTATATTTGATGAAAGTTATTTCCCATCCTCAAAACGAAAACATTAAAAGAATTAATGAAATATATCAGGTCCTTAAAAAGAACTATTTAGGATATCTGATTGAAGAAAATAGTTTTTTTAGCAAATTTCCATTTATAAGAAATCGTAAAATCGAAAAGGAAGAAAAAACTGCAGATGAATCTATTTCAGTAAGAATTAGGAAAGTATTTGAGGAATTGGGACCGGCTTATATTAAATTAGGCCAAATGCTAAGTACAAGACCCGACCTTGTTGGAATCGAAACTGCCGAAGAGCTCCAATCCTTAAGGGATAACACTCCAACCACACCTTTTAATGAAATGAAAGAAGTTATTGAAAGTGAACTTGGAAAACCAATTGATGAAATTTTTTCAAAAATTGATGAAACTCCTATTGGTTCAGCTTCAATTGGACAAGTATATAAAGCTAAATTAAAAGAAAATGGAGAATATGTTGCAGTTAAAGTTCAAAAGCCAAATTCATATGAAATTGTGAAATCAGATATAGAAATAATGAAATTTTTGGCAAAAAGAGTCGACAAATACATTTTCCAAACAAGAACATACAATCTGCCTGCAGTGGTTAAAGAGTTTGAAAGGTCAATATTCAAAGAGCTTAACTATTTGGACGAAGTAATGAATATGCAAAATCTTTCAAAGAACTTCAAAGGCGTCCATTATATCAAAATTCCGGAACCATATACTGATTACTGCGCTTCAAAAGTAATTGTTATGGAACTGATAAAAGGTATTGAAGTTACAGATTTGCTTAAAAAAGAATATCCAGACATCAATAAGAAGAAAATATCAAAATATGGTGTTAAATCTTATTTTAAACAAGTTTTGATAGATGGATTTTTCCACGCCGACCCCCATCCGGGAAACCTGATTGTCACTGAGGACAATAAACTGTGTTATATCGATATGGGAATGATGGGAATATTAACTGAGGACTTTAAAGAGAGTCTGGCCGAATTAATCCTGCTTTTAATAAATAGAAATAGTGGTGACATTATCAAGCAGTTAATCTACATGGACATTATCACACCTTCCCAAAACACAGAGGACCTGCAAGCAGACGTTGAAGACCTGTTAAATCGCTATTATGGTGCCGAATTGAAAAACATGGATGGTGTAATGGAAGATTTACTTAATGTAATGGTTAAAAATAATGTCGTTCTTCCAAAAGAATTCATTATGATTGGACGGGGAATTGCTTTAATTGAAGATACCGGTAAAAAGTTAGATCCCGAGTTCAATGCGGCAACCGAATTAAAGAAATTATCCCGAAAGATAGTTATTAACAAATACAAACCTGGACGATTGGGAAGAGTGGGTGTAAATTACCTCATGCAATTAGAACATCTCGCAAAAGACTTGCCCGATACAATAAACAACACAATCTCCAAAATAGAAGAAGGAAACCTTGAAGTAAACATAAGAGTTCTTGAAATCAGTGAAATTATAAATCAGCTATCCATATCATTGATCTTGTCTGCATTAATTTTAGGTTCATCACTAGCACTAGTAAGCAATGTGGGACCGAAAATATTTGAAATCCCCCTATTAGGATTAGGAGGATTCTTGTTCAGTGCCGTATTGGGCGGAATTTTAATAGTCAAATATATGATGGAAACCGATTAAGTACGCCACTTGTAAATATTTATGAAATTTAACCCAATGAAAAAAATAGACCTTAAAAAAAATTCAATAAATATGAAAAAAAAGCAGAATAATATTTTTCTGCTTAAAATAATCTGTTTAGTTTTTTTTCTTAAGACAGCTGCACCACCTAATACTGCTGATACTCCAAGTAATATTAAAATTGGATTACCTGTAGCTAACATTGTGTGAGAAGATGTTGCGTTTGCAGTCATGTTAGTTGCGCCAGTTGGTTCTCCTGCTGCAGGAGCTGTTTGGTTTGCTGCAGCGTTTTCTGCAGTTTCATTGTATTGGCTTCCAGCCCAACCACCATCATCCTGACAGTTGCTTCCGGCATAACCCCTATCTTCATATTGACTACCGGCATAACTTCCCATGCCATCCGCATAGTCACTTCCCACATAACCACCATCATTATCTGCTGCGCAAACAACACCAGCAGATGCAATTACACAAAATATTGCAAGTAAAGTTAATAATTTTTTTGAAAGATTCATAATAATCACCCATGAAAATTAGAGGTTGATTTTGAAATAACACCTCTTTACACAAGTAATTATATTAAAAAGCCATTATATAAAGTTTTTCGAATACAATCGCTTATTTTCATCTTAAAATACTTAAATAAGACCAAATATATCTTATTTAAAAATAACAAGGTCGATACAAATATTTTAAAAAAATCAGAGGATTATTCACAAGCAATAGGGTCTGTTAAAATATGCTTGAATCATTGAAAATAAGTGAAAAAAATTAGAAGAAAAAATAAAAATAAAAAATGGTTTAATATTATGCGTCTGCAAATAATAAACCGACAGCTCTATAGAAAAACAGCACCATAAATGGCAGTCCGACAAAAATGCCTATGAAAACACCAATATATGGAATCAATCCGATTAGAGTGATGACAAATATCAAAGCGAATGAAATTATATAAATTACAATTAAGGTAACTATAATCTTTATAAAACCGACTTTTGACATGTCTTTCAGTATTTCTCTGAATCTGAGACCTTCAGTTCCGCTTCCGGATTTTGCAAATCTGACTCTTGCAGTAAATGACATCAATGAAAATATGATAAATAATATAATTCCAACAATTAAAGAAATGGTTAACGCATTAGTGAATGTGTTCATTGTTGCTTTTGGAATTGCTGACATTATCATGGTTGCATTGCTTGCACCATTAGCCATTGCGTCAATACTTGCATATATGATTTTAGTGAGTGAAGAAAACAGTCCTGTTGCTGAAGCGACAAGTAAGACAATGACTGCAGGTATGATGAAATATATCACATCTAAAATAAATGCCTTGATCCCCATGACAAACTGTTTTACATAATCAAAATCAGGAAGTGTATCCTCACCATCAGTTCCGCTTTTAATGACCTCAACTGAGTACCCTAAAACTACAAATGAAACAATTAAAGTCACAAGGCTTAAGATAATAGTCAAAGTATTATTCTTCAAGCCATAAGATGGAAGAATTGTTGATAAGCTCATTATAATAATTAAAACACAGAATATTAAAAATTTTCGAGTATCGCTAATAGGATATTTAATAGCGTCCATTATAATTTCACGTAAATTCATATTTATCACATAACTTAACTGCTTTATAGGTATATATTTTTAGATAATAGTATTTAAAATTTAAAGAATATGGGTCGAAAACCGAACAAATGTACGGAAATTCCTGTATGAAAAATCAACCGACTACAATAATCTTAATATATGTGAATAATATAAATTATAAGTAAAGAGGCGTAATATGAACAAAAAAATAGTTGCATTGATTCTGGTTATATTAATATCCTTTTGCTGTTTAAGCATTGTTGTAGCAGACAATGCCACACAGGATGATGATTCTACACCTGGTGATGACAGCACAGTCGATGGAGACGACTCCGATGATGGTAACGATGACGATACATCGGATGACCACAAAAAGGATGATAAAAAGAACACTGATAAGGACAAAAAAACGAATAAAGATAAAAAGGACGATAAAACAAAAAAGGGCGATGTTACAGCTAGAGGAAAAGGAAATGGAATTGCATTTAGCGACGGATTTAGAGGATTCATTCTTGATTATTCAAAATCCCCAGCAAGTTCAGGGGACCAATTCAACCGAGTATCCACCTCACATGCCAGCGATGCAAATACTCTCAAACATGCCATAATCGAATGCTACAAGCATGGTTCTTCAGGACAGATTAAAAAAGTAATATCAGATATTGTAAAAACCGGATCCACCGGTGGCAAGATTGGAAAAGCGATTGAAGAGTCACACGGAAATGTTGGTGACCATGCAGTTGTTCAAATAGACAATAGTACTGAAGCCATTTTTGACTTTGAAGTTTTAAAATCCGTATCAGGTAATGAATCAGATTATTTCGCATATAAAGTGTCATTCAGATCCATCGATAATGCTGCGGGCGAAAATCAGACAACTAATATGACCAATACCACTAATGCAACCAATAATGTAACTAACGCAACAAATACAACCAACCTTACAAATTTAAACCAAACTCTCGATAATGACACAAATGCCACATTCCTACAGGCATTATATGATTATCTGGCTTCACTTATGAATGCACTCTATGACAGCTGGAAACCTATTATCGATGCGTTAGTAAATGACTATTTAATGATTATGGGCGCTATTCAAGGACTGATAGACATGTATACAAACTTCATGGCGGAACTTCAGTCTCTGATAGATGCGATTCACCAGCTTATAGATATGCTCGAGTCGATATGGAAAGAACTTGCGGGACTTTTAAATCTCATATTGAATGCTCTTCAGCAGCTCATAAACTTGATTTCATACATAATAAATCTCATTATGGGAATTATATCCGCAATTATTGGCCTTATACAATGGATTTTAGGATTGCTCTCCTCATTGATAAATTTCCTTATTGATTTAATCAATCAGATCATAGCATTAATTCAGTCAATCATAGACTTCCTGAAATCTGTTGGAAGTTTCCTGATGAATGTTATTGGAAATGCAGCAATCATAGTAGTTGCATTTGTCGCAATTACAATCGGAGCATTTGTTTACAACAGAATAAGATAATATCATCTTATTCATTTCTTTTTTTATTAAAATTCTCATTTTACAAATAACAAAAACATTTTACTTTTTCAGAAAGTATCATTTTAATTAAAAATAGCCACAATTATATTAAATAAACCCTACGATAAATAATATAATGGCGGTTATGGAAGTATACCTTAAAATCAGTTTATATAATTCATCTTTATCATTACACCTTATCAAATCACTTCCAAACAGCATTCCAGCTGCAGGTATGATAAACCAGTTCAAAAATGGAAAACAGCTAACAATATTCTGCCCGACAGTTTCAATGAAATTGTCCAAAAGCTGATTTAAATACATATTTTGCAGAGTAATGTCCGGAGGGTAAGATACGATTAAAGACAACAAAATAGCAATCAACAGAATCTGAGTATGACTTAGGTTAAGTTTTTTAAAGATTGCAACTGCAATAAATGTTATTCCTGCAAACTGCAATATGTCATTTGCCAAAAAGGACAGTAAGGAGTATTCAAGAGGAACTCCTGCAGAATAATTTAATAAAAAATACATTGTGTTGATTACCAAACCAAGCATCAGTAACTTGATTCCCCTAACTACAAATTCATTTGGAGAATCATGTCGAGTATACACCATCCCAATCCCCATTGCAAACATGAATATTGGTGCAGAAGACTGAGTCAAAATAAATAAGTATTCTTCAAGATATCCGTAGTCTATTTTACTAAATGTACAGAACGCCAGAAAATGAACAAAAATCATTGCAAAAATTGCAAAAACCTTTGCATAATCCCATTCAATCTGCCTTCCTTTATTGACATCAATATTGCTAAAAAGCTTTCCTATAACAATAACTTTATTTTTCATTGTTAAAATAGTATTTATCCAGATTGAATACAAATTGAAAAATAACTGTGAAAAAATATATGACTAAATAGGATTTAAAAAAAAGTAAAATTGATTAAATGGACTAATCATCCATCCCTATCAATTTTTTTAAAAGCTAAAGGATATACGGCAAGTATTATGAATGTAAATAGAGAATACTTGATACAATCAACTAATTCACCGCCGCCGAGAAGTTTCGGGATTAATCCAAAAAGTAATGCAAACAATATTAATGCACCCACAAATCTAACTATTGCATCCCTGCTGCTTTTAGGGTTTTCAAAGTTAACATATTTTTCTTCAAAAAGAAAACCTAATGAAATACCTGAAGCCAATGCCACATATTTAATATAGCTTATTACAGGACAGAATACAATTCCCACAATGGACAGTGCGACAATAGCTAAATAAAGATATGATCTGTTTTCAATCCTATCATAAATACGGGACAATATTAATATTATCACTAAAGCAATGATAAAACCTGCAATAGTGTCTGTCGGAAAGTGAACGCCCAATCCCACTCTTGAAAGCGCAACAATGAAAACTCCAATCAACCCAACAACGACATACGGAATCTTTTTGAGATATATAGGAATAGCCAGAAACAGGTTGGTTGCCAGCATTGAATGCCCGCTTGGAAGGGAATATCCCTGGATTTTAAAGTCCAGAGGATTCTGGTCCGGCACATTGGCATAAATACACTTGATTTTATCCACAGCAGCATATGGCCTTAAACGTGCAACACTCACCTTGATAAATTCGCAGCATACACCTGCCACACCCAATGAAAGCAATGTGAATTTACCCCAATCCTTGTTGTATACCAGATAGACTGAAATGAATAAAAATGCAAGGACATTTTTAGAAACCACATCTGCAATAACTTTAAAAAATCCGAATGCTAAATCAGGAAGCGAACTTTGCAGGAATAAAATCAGATAAACTTCCCATGGAAAATAAAAAACTGTTCCAAACATAATGTTAGATATATTTTATATTTAATAAAAAGATTACTAAAAAAGGACTGTCACTATTTAATCCAGTTTAATTTTTTCAATTAAATTGTTTCTGCAAACACTCCAAAAAAAAACAAAAAAGAAATATTAGGATATCTTCATAAATATTTTTTATATTGCTTACAATATTTCAGTTTACTAGATTTTTAATAAGTTTGTAACAAAGTTATCCGGTTTTTGTGGCTCTTTCAAAAACTTAAGTGATTCGGATTAAAAAATTTTTGAGGAGCAAGATTTTTTTCTTTTCTAATTTTTCT
>NZ_SUTM01000010.1:0-90454 GCF_015062935.1 Methanobrevibacter sp.
GTTGTATTCATTTAAGGTTAGATTGTAAACTTTCCTGACACAGCCGAAATTCTTATGAAACTCTTCAATTTGTTCAGATGAAGGTTTAAGTCTAACCTTAATAGCCATTACTCGTTTATCCATTATACATCCACCACATTTTTTGAATTAAAACTATAATGGTTCTTCAATTTTAACATACAAAAATTAAAAACTCACTAATATTAAATATAACAACTTCCCCATATATAAAGAAATAGTAAGAGAGCATATGAAAAGTATTAATTTAATATGAAAATCCAAAAGTAATAGTGAATATAATAATCCCCCTAAATACCTTATAAAAAAAAGCTTATTTTAAAAAATAACTAATTATATAGACAATTAACAAAAGTACACCCAACTTTTCGATTCATCCCCGACTTGCAGAAGTCGAGGTATTCTCGAATTTTAAAGATAAAAGAAGCAATGCTAAAAAGTTACTGGCATTAAAAATCAGACAGACAATAAAACCTATGAAATATGATACGATTCCAACTATTAACGGAACGAACCTGTCTTCCCTGTTGGAAATGTCATTGTCTGTGTTGATTTTTTTAGCCCAAAATACAATTATCGCCATCGGAAGAAGAGATGCGAAAATTAGGGAGATCAACTCATTGATATGAATTTGGTAAAGTTAAAATCCCCGTTTTCAAATGACAAAACCGCACAGATTATCAAAAATAACGGGATTGTAATAATCGGAGGGTTTGTCAGTACAGAAATTGATTTGGCTAATTTATATTTGTTCATTGTATAATATTTTAATATTTTCAGTTAATAATCTATCGGTTTTAATATCAAATCAGCAACGAAATCAGTAATTCTGTTGAGGAATTTTGTGATAATGTCGGCAGACAGGATTAGTGTTACGACAAATACAAATGCCAGGTTTGCAATTAATGTAATAATATCATTTGCAACATATAATTTCACGTTCATGTCCATGAAATATATTAAAATGAACATATGCAGCATATATATCGCCATTGAATTTCTTCCGAATTTTGTTAAAATTGATTCTTTGTTGGTCATGGCCCTGTTTAAAAGCAATACCATAGCCATTTCAATAAGTATCACTGCAACTCTTTTAATCATTTCAAACAATATATTTCCTGCATATGGGGTTTTGAATAACATGACCCTGACGTCCAGCAGATCAATTGCAATCAATATTAAAACAAGACCCAGTACAAATATGATTTTAAAGTGTTTTTCATAATAATTGATTAATTTTGGCTGGATTTCAGTGAGTTTTTCCTTATATGAGTTATAATAGAATCCCATGAGGAATATAGGGAAATATGCAAAGAGTCTTGTCAGTCCCAAAATGTTTGGATGTATGTCTATTATTCCAAAAAACACGGCACAGATAAATGCGGTTAAAAGAGGGTATCTGAATTTGTCAAAGAGAGGAAGCATTACCTTCATGAAAAACAATGCAACTAAAAACCATAAGCCCACTGATGTCTGAATGAATATCATGCTAATATCAATTTTGCCCGTTAGCATAAACCTGAACAGCTTGAGCACGATTGTAAATATTATATATGGGATTAATAGTCTTTTGAAGCTTTTAGCGTATTGGTCTGAAGATGTTTTTGAAAAATATCCGGAAACGAAAAAGAATAATGGAAGGGCGGTTATATAAAGTATTTTATGCCCCAACATCGGAAACATCTCGGAAGTGTTCAGATGCCAGCAAACTATCATAAGTATTGCCAGCCCCTTTAAGTTGTCAAATCTGTGAATCCTTTCATGAGTCATATTATTATATATAATAGGTCATATGTATTATACATTTTGACACTTCACCTAAACCGTTGCAGATGCAATAGTTGTCAATGCAACAGTTTATATATGAGGACATCTTAATATTAAAACTATGAAATCATTAGTAGTTTATTATTCAAGAACCAACATTACAAAAAAGCTGGCTGAAGACATTGCAGCCAAAACTGGTTCCGACATTGACGAGATTATCCCTGTTTGAAACGTGTCTTTTGGAGATAATTATTCAAAACTTTTAAAAATCGTTGAATGTTTTCTAAAAAGTGTTTTCTGTGCAAAAAAAAGAAGGTAATTGGCTTATTTACCAATTACTTGTTCGATTAATTTTTCATTTGGAGCTTCAATTTGAATTACTTTACCATCATCAGGGTAAATATAAACACATCTTCCATCGTCTTTTTGTTCAAAGAGACCTGATTTGTTTGAAATGTTTTTCATTACAGTGTTTCCTTGAGGGACTAAATCAATAGATTTTGATGGAACGATGTCAGTTATAGTGATGTTGTCAGTACCATTTTCTGTAACAACAACTGAATATTCACAAGGTACTCCAAAAAATGTGCCGTTCAGGTTGTTTTGAACTAAATCTTTGTTAATTGTAAACCCTTCAGGATTGTTAACTGAAGTAGCACAAACCATACCTATTGTACAAAGTGCAATAAATAATAATTTGAAGTGTGCAAAAACATCATGTCGCACCTGAAAAACATTTAAATATTAACTATGTTTGAAATTAAATTTGAAAAATACATCATGTTTGAAACGTATCTTTAAACGCAATTATCAAAACATAAAGACTTAAAAATAAGTATTAAAATAGTTATTAATAATGTTGCAATTCTCCACAGCTTATATGCCCGTGGCATTTGCATTAAAAATAAAACAATTATCATAAAATCGGGAGGGGTTAAATTTTGTTTAATAAAAGATATTTAGTATTAATTTTAATAATTCTGTCTTTATTTTGCCTAATTGCATCAGTCAGTGCTGAAAATAGCAATTTAGATGACAATACGAACAGCAGCATTGCAAATGAATCCGGTTTACAACCTTCTATTGCAGAAGAAATTAATCAAAGTGTTAATGATTCTTCAGATAATGCATCATCCACAAATCAGAACACTGCTGAGAAATCCAAAGCAGTCGTTAAAAAAGCTCCTAAAGTATGGATAAATAAGATGACTGTTAAATCAGACAAGAAACTGGTTATAAAACTTAAATCCGACAAGAAAGGAACAATCTATTATTCAACCAACGGCAAAAAGCCAACTGTTCACAGCAAAAAATATACGGGATCTATTACTTTAGCGTCAAATAAGGTTTTGAAGTTTTTTGCCGTATCAAAGGACGGAAGCAAGTCAAAAGTTCAAACATATAAAAGAATTTTGGGAAAAACTTCAAAGGGATATGTTGAAAAGCTCTACTTCGGCGATCTCTCTTCAACAAAAACAATTGCATTGATTGTTGGAGTTCATGTTCAAGAAAGCGGAATGCACAAGGCAATTTATAAAAGCCTGGTTAAGAAAACCAGCAAATTAAAAAGAAAATACGTGCTTTACTACATTCATGTCACCAAAGACAAGAACAGCTATTCTAAAAGCAGAATGCATGGTCAGATACTGGGAAACAAATACATAATAAAGGACATAGCTAGGGAAAAACCTCAAATAACAACAGATATCCATGAAACAAACTACAAGCTTAGCGGATACAAATATCCCCGTTTCATCCACATGATTTCAAACAAGAACATAAAAAGTGTCAAGATAACTAAAAGTCTTCATAAGAAATCTTCTCTTTATTTAAAAAGACTGCTTAAACTGGCACCGCATATCAAAAGATTTGATCCCCAGTTAGGTTCCAGTCCTGCCTACATTACAGTACCTATTGCCAATAATGGTTTGGTTTCCTATATCTATGAAACAGAACTTTCCTATTCACAAAAGGTTAAGCAGAATTATGCAGACAAATATATTAAAGCTTTGGATAAAGTCAGTTTATCCTTTTAGCTTTAATTTTTATTTTTTTCAATAAAATACAAAAACACTATAATCTACAGGAAAGCAAATATTTCGGGAGGAATGCAAATAATATTGTCATTAATTACAATATCTGACGTAGTATTTGAAATTATTACTCCTTGTGGGGAATTGTATTTTTTAATGGCTCGTTTGATTTGACTTTTATTTTTATTTCCACAACTAACTTCGAATGGAATAGGTTTTTCAAGTCCCCTTTGAACGATAAAATCAACATTTTTATCACTGCTTTTTTTCTTGCTGTCATCATAATATGTTTTATAGGATATGCTGCTTTGATTATCCAAATTATTTAAACTTGAAGCCACATAATTTTCAAGCAGTTTACCGAAATATGCTGTTTGATCTTCAAGTACAGCAGTGCCCATATTTAAAGCAAGATTATGTTTTATGCTGGGGGTTGCAAAAAAATATTCATGAGGTTTTGTTGTTCTTTTAATTGAGGAAGTAAAAGCTTCAATATGAAATATCAATTGTGTTTTTTCTAAAATATTCAATACTTTTGTGACTAATGGCTTTTTTGCATCAAAAAGATTTGAAAGAGAACCTATTGATACTTCACCGGGATTTTGAAAAGCAAAATAATTCAAAATCTGAAATGCAAGATCATGTGTATTTGTATTTATTCCTTCGATATTGTTCATATCTGTAGTCACGACTTTTTCTACCATGTTTACAATTTTTTTTGTTATTTCATGATTGTCCTGGTAAAATGATGATGGAAAACCTCCATATTGTAAGAAATTCTTCCATTCGGATACATTAAAGTTATTGAAATTTGAATAGATATACATTATTTGCCTTTCTATTTCTGCACTGTTATCTGTTTGGCCGTTGAAAATCATTTGAATTATAGAATCTGAAATATCATTTTTAAAATTTCCATATTTTAATTTTAAATGTTGTGAATATGTTAACGGATATATCGGAATATTTAATAATCTTCGTGCGGCATCAGGATTATTGGAAAGTTTTAATGCAGATGACCCACTGAATATCATGAAAATATTTTTGGAAGCATCAAAAATTAATTTTCCATTAAATGCCCATTTTTTATCATATTGGGCCTCATCAATTAAAATAAATACGGGTTGTGATAATGTTTCAATGATTGAATTATGAAATGTTTCACAATAATAATTGACAACATCAAAAATATCCGCATCTCCAGTTCTTTTTAACTGGTCGCAAGAGAAATACAAAATATTTTGAGAACTGATGTTTTTTTCTTTTAGAAGATACTCATATGCCTGAAACAATAAAGTAGTTTTTCCAACATCACGCAATCCAGGTAAAACAAGAAATCTGTTTATATTTTCTTCATCCAAGAAGTTATCAACATACCTAATAATATTATCATAATCTGAGCGCTTATTAAATTTTTTATTTTTATGGGTAAGTTCCGGGTCCAATCTCATCGGCATTGTTAAGATTTGATTTCTAATATATGTTTTTTGGATTTCATTCATTATCCTCACCCCCTAACTATTATTATATATCATCATAGTTATATATAAAGACTAGTATTTTTAATCATCATAGTTATATATAAAGACTAGTATTTTAAATATTAATAGTTATAAAATTTTCCAACTATAATCCTACTATCAATTAACCATTAAATGAATTAAAAATGATATTTGATAAAATATTGCTGGGAAAACCTGCTCCATATTTCCTAGAAAATCAATCCTAAAAAAATTTTTAAAGGAAGAAAAATAGAAGTTTAATAATAAAAATACATAGAGTATAAAACATATATTTGAATTTAATTTGGTGATTACTATGGCTAATATTGTGTTTAAAGACTGTGAATACCGTTTCACAGAAGATGACAAACTGTACTGTAAAAATAAAGAGGCTCCTGAAAACGGATGTGATAACTGTAAGGAAAATGTTCATTTGAACTGTCAAAACTATGTTCCACGAAAGGACATGTGTTTACAATTCTTCCAGGCAGGAATATCAGAAGTTTCACAGTACGATACCTGTGCAGAAAAAGTTGTATTCAATGATAAAGAACTTCAACGCAAGTGGAGCAATTAAACTCCACTATAATTTTAATTTGAACTTCCTATTCTTACACCTAATGCAAGTTCAATTTTATCATATTTATATTAATAAAATCACTAAGACTTAAAAAATACAATTCTAATGATTAAACACCATAAACACTTCATCACTTCCATAATTCCTTTAAACGTATCTTTTGTAAACGCAAATACACAAAAAACTTAAATCAATATCTGACGAAAATAATAATAGGAGAGAATATGGACAATATTTTTAATTTTGAAGGAATAGAAATTAATCAGGAGTTATTAAAAAGAACAAATCCCATATTTACCACTGCAAAGATGACTCTTTTTCAGCTGGCGGCAGCAGGTCATGATGACGCCAAAACCTTAGCCGAAAAGCTGAATCTTACCCAGAAAGATACGCAGAACAGTGCGACCGTTAATGTGGATAAGGATGATCTTTTTGTCAACAGTATCATTATGGATGTAAGATATTTTACCAATGGAAAACTCGCCAGGCAGTCCGGTTTAACTGTCTTTGACCTGCCATGCGGTTTCACACCAAGAGCCATTGAATTTGCAAAAAGCGGCAGGAAATATGTCGGGATGGATTTACCTGCAACAATCAATGAAGTTGAACCTGCCGTAATGTCACTTTTAGATGAAGAGCAAAAAAAGCTTGTAAGTTTTGAAGGCGTTGATGCAACCAATTATCACTCCCTTAAATCTGCATTTGACAAGATTGACGGCGAGGTATGCATAACAACCGAAGGACTCATGATGTATCTTACTGACCGTGAGATGGACGCCATGTGCGATAACATCAAAAGGATTCTTAAAGAGCATGGAGGATACTGGATTACCCTTGATCCTGAGATATCTTTTCTCTATGTTTTGATAGTGAAAGCTTTCTATGGAGACAGAACAAGAGAGAAAATGTATGAGGCAAAGTATAGAATACAAGATAAATCCGATGTAACTGTCGTAGACAATACAATAACCATCAGTTTAAGAGGAAATGTTCAGGAAAATATTAAAAATGCCCTGAATTACATTAAATCAAAAGGATTTAAACTGGAGAGACTTCCCTATGCAGACCACATACCTGAGTTTAAAAGTCTGGAGAATATTGACCCTGAGATTGCAGAACATATCAAGGAAGGATTAAAGAGAGTATGCATTTGGAAAATCAGTGTTGACGAATCAGAAAATGTTGATATATCTGATAGCGAAACAGAATCATTTAATGCGGATGCGTCAGTTGACTGTGACAGGCTTAATTTAGCTTTGTCTGGAAATTTGGATTCATTAAGTGCACCTGAACTTCTTGCAAATTATGAAAAAATTAAGAAGGATTACTCCCTTAAAAGCGTGTTAATTGATTGCTCTAAACTGGGATATGTATCCTCTGCAGGTCTGCGAGTTCTTCTTATGATGCAGGACGACTGTGATGATGGCATTATAATGGAGTCATGCAATGAAAGTGTTATTGAAGTCGTATCAGATACTGATATCCAAGTGATTTAGAAATCCTTATTCATAATCCTTGCAGTATCCTCCATTGGATATGTTATGGCCCAGATTGCAGTAATACTCAACATATCCGCCCATATCAAAATCACCTATAATTCCTCCGCCACTGTCCAAATATTCTTCACGGTAATGAATGCAATTAAAACTGCAATATCCCCCATGAGCAGGATGAGTGTTTACTGTTGTTTTACTTCTCATCTCTTTTTCTTTAGCTTTTCTGGCATTTTCTTCAGCAATTCTTTTGTCTTTTTTGATTTTATATTCCTTCATCAGCTGATTTACCCTGGATTCAACATCTTCAGATTTAATCTTGCCGGAGTTTATTTCCTGTTCAATTTGTTGTCTGATTAAATCACCTGCATCATAACCTAAACCGTTTCTGTGCAATTCTTCACTAAAAGATACCTTGAACAATATTTTTCCGCCAACCACTCTTTTAAGTTCCTTTCTGGCTTTCTCTTTTTCATTATTGTAGAGCTCTGATTTAACTGAATTGAAAATCTGTTTTGTGTGAGATTTTTCGATTTTTACACCGCAGTTAATGCAATAATTATAATCTTTTTCTAATTTAGCCCCGCAGTTAGTACAAAAATTGCCCATATTATCCCCTTCAAGTTAGTCTTCTTAAACAGATTTCAGTCAAAAAACTTATTTATATATTTCTAATTTTTACAATACTTATCAAAATCCCACCTGATTTTGTTAAAACATCACCAAAAAAAACAGGTATAACCAAAAATAAGAAAATGTTGAATTAAGAGCGCCCTCTTTAAAAAAAATAAACATCAGCAAACCCTAGCGTTAATGTCAAAAGCAATATCCTAAAATGAAAAAAGAAATAACTATTTTTTAATTTAACCCTCACATTAACGATACTTGAAACCTGAGCACATGAATATCAAATATTTGAAATTTGCTTTTGAAAAGTAGTTGATATATATGCATAATTATAAAGTAACTTGATTTATATGATGCTTGGCGTTAATGTAAAATTACGCTTATTAAAATTATAGTTTGAGAATTTGATTTAATTTAATTTAATGAAAAAATAATTTAAAAAAAGATAAAAAAGTAGAAGAAATGTTTTAATTTCTTCTATTTGATTGTTACTTTAATTTTTTTGGATGCAGATTTATAGGTATTGTCACCGGCAAACTTGATTACTGCAGTGAAGATACCTTTTTTAGTTATTTTAAGGCTGAAAGTAGCTTTACCTTCAGCATTTGTTTTTGCAGTATATGTTTTACCGTTTATTTTTAAGGTAATCTTTTTACCTGCTGCAAGGTATGTTTTACCGTCAATGGATGCTCCTTTAATTGTTTTTAAAGTAACTGTGTATTTTTTGGTTTTTGCTTTAACTTTGAAAGTCTTTGCGTTAGCAGCTATTGAAGTAGTTTTCTTGTTGACAGTTACTTTAAACACTTTCATGGAAGCGTTGTAGTTTTCATCATCTAAAAATACTGCTACAAATGTGTATAATCCTGCATTTTTGAGGTTAATCTGGACATTTGCATAACCATTAGCATCAGTTGTTCTCTTTAATGTTACACCATTATAGCCAATATAAACGGTTTTATTTGCTAATGATTTACCATTTACATCTGTAAGCTGTACTGTGAAGTTTTTACCTCTTTCACCGACATAATAGTCACATGCATACTGTGTGAAGTCCTCACCTACAATAACTGTAGACTGTCTTTGAAGAGTCATTTTAACTGTAATGTTGCAAGCAAGATAGACATTATTTCCTTCATAATTGGCAGCGATTTCAGCTCCAGGCTCAGCAATGATCACAAATGAACCATTAGCATCACTGACAGTAGAATTTGAAACTCCGTTTACAGAGTATGAGATATTTGCTTCGGAAATCGGATTTCCGTTTTCATCGCTTAAAATCAGTGAAACATTATTTTTAACAATGACAACCTCAGCAAATTTAGAAGCTATTTTACTGACAGTTACAGTAATGTTTTTGCTTACTGGAGCATATTTATCATCACCAACAGTCAAAGTAATAACAGAAGTACCTTCGTTCAAACCAGTAACAATACCATTATCAACACGGACAACCGCAGGATTGCTGGAAGTATAATTAACAGTTAAATTTTCAGGAACAACAACAGCATCAAGCTCATAAACCTCATCAATAACAATAAAGACAGTATCATTCAAAACACTAATACTAGCATCTCTCAAACTAACAGTAACCCTGATTGTTTTATTTTGAGCTGCAGTATAATTGTCATTACCGGCAAATGAAACAGTAACGGTAGCATTACCTTTACTTAATGCTGTGATTAAACCATCACCGGATACTTTAACAACACTTTCATTATTAGAAGAATATGTCAGATTACCTGCGCCTGCAGGAGTTAAATTAGCCAAAACAGCAAACTCATCAATTACCTTTAAATCGAGTGTTTCAATAGCTAAAGTGATTTCAGTGGATAATTTATTTACTGTAATGTTGACTTCTTTAGTTACCGGATTATGAATATTGTCAGCTATTGTTGTTACAGACAATGTATGATTTCCTGCCTTTAAACCTGAAATCTGAATAGTGAAATTATTAATCACATCAACATTAACACCATCTATGCTTGCTGTGATTTCTGTAGCTCCGGTAGTTGTTACAGTAACATTTCTTGAATCGCCATAATCCAAAACAATATTATCAAGAATTATTGTTGAATCCTCTTTATAGATGGTTATAGTACCATTGCTGACATTAACATTGTCCAATCCGGCATATGATGCATTGACTTCATATTTACCGTAGTCATCAAATGTATGTTCCGCCCACCAGGTACCATTAGCACCATAGGTCGCATCGATTTCTGTACCGTTTGGTAAGACAAATAATAATTTGCCGGGCATAACTTCACTGTAAATATTGGATTTTGCAGTGATGTTTACAGTCCGGTTGTTGGTTGTCTTGGAAGTGACATTCACATTAAGGTTGTTTGAGATTGTTTTTTCAGATTCAGTGTAGTATGAATCTGCCTCATGGCGAACGAAGATGTAATAATTATCACTATCATTTATGTTCAAAACAATCTTACCTTCCTTATCTGTGACATTAACTCCATTTAAAATCGGAACACCATTAACAACACCACCCACAGTAATGTTTATACCGGCTTGTCTATTGGATCTTGATGGAACTGTAGGGGAACTGCCTGTGTTTGCAATTCCATTGGCGCCCCAATAGGTCACATTGGTAAATGTAACTTCATCCTCTCTAGAATATATTGCATTTAAAAGGTTATTCTGACCTGTGAAAGCAATTGTAATATTATTACCATACTTAGTTATTTCTAAAGCTTCTGCATCTGCCCTATTGTTTAAGAAACAAGAATGAGAAACATTTTTGTTGGTTGATGCAGTCCTGAAGTAAATTGCAGAACCAACAGTTGCATTATTACGGGTGAAATTACAATATGTCAATTTCCCATTATTCAAGAAGTAAACTGCACCACCAAAACCGTAATCTCCAGTTGCTGTGTTATCAACGAAATTACAATTTTCAACACTGCCAGAATGCATCCTTATAGCACCACCCTCATCGGTTACAGAGTTATTGACGAAATTACAGTTTCCAACACTACCAGAATATATGTAGACAGCACCACCATTACTAGCGGAGTTATTAGCAAAAGAACAGTTTGTCACTTCGCCATTATTCAAGAAGTAAACTGCACCACCATAAGCATTATCTCCAGTTGCAGTATTATTAACAAAATTACAATCTGACACAATACCTGCATCATCGAAGTAAACTGCACCTCCGCCGGTTGAGTTACCATTTATAAAAGTAATGTTTTCTAAAACAACATCAGTGCACATGACCTGGAAGATGCGAGCCTGACCCTTAGCGTCAATGGTGTAGCCATTACCATTGATTGTAACAGACCTGTCAATCACAATACCATCTACAAAAGCAGAATCATAATCTGAATCAAAGTAAAAATCATTAGTTAAATTAATAACGGCATCACTATTGGAATTGAGTGTATAATTCAAAAACCAAAATGTATGCTCAGGAGCGGTAACTTCTATGGTTCCTTTATTGACAACAACATTATCCAATCCAGGGAATGCTGCATTGACTTCATAATCACCGTAGTCATCAAAAGTATGCACTGCCCACCATGTACCGTTATCACCATAGGTCGCATTGATTTCGGTACCGTTTGGTAAGACAAATAATAATTTACCATCCCACAAGAGATTTTTCGGAATGTTGGATTTTGCAGTGATATTCGCAGTTTTGCTGTTGGTTGTAACTGAAGTTACATTTACATAAAACTGAACAACAGGCATTATTATTTCCATATTCCTGATAACCGGTTCTGAACCTTTATATTCAGTTCTGAAAACTGCATAATAAGATCCGACCGGCAGGTCCACAGTCCAGCCTTCACCGCTTAAACAGGTATACTTAGCCACCGCTCTTTGATTGTCATTAAAGTATATGGTCATTGAAATAATTCCATTAGTTATTGCCATGCCCCTGTTTGTTGTTAAATTAAATGTTAATTTTTCACCGGAACCGTAAACTGAGTAGAAATCATAAACCTCCAAATTAGGTGAAAGAATGAGTGTATTGTTGGTTGTATCTGAATCATTTTTGAAAATGCAGGAATCCGCAGTAACGGCCCATGAATAGCAAAAAATAGCACCACCCTCAGGAGCTGAGTTACCTTCAAAATAACAATTTGTCGCATTAACCAGCCGATTAGTCATGAAGAAAACAGCACCTCCCCTACTAGCAGCCTCATTTGCAACAAAACTGCAATTTATCACATTATCATTATCATTAAGGAAGTAAAGTGCACCACCATTCTTAGCAGAGTTGTCATCAAAATGACAATTTGCCACATTACTTGGATAACTTAAGCTAACTGCTCCTCCATTATTAGAAGCATCATTACCTGTGAAATTACAATTATCGACAGTACCGAATTTACTGTAGACAGCACCACCATCATGACCAGCAGAATTGTCGGCAAAACTACAATTTACAACATTACCTCTCTCTGAGATGTAAACAGCACCTCCATTATGGGTAGCACTGTTGTTGGTGAAATTACAGTTTACAGTTGAACCGGATCCCGCAAGGTAAACAGCACCTCCATTGTTCGCATGATTGTTGTTAAATGAAATATTCTCAACAGTTCCATAACCTGCAGCTAATGCACCGCCGTTTTCTGCTGAGTTTTCAATGAATTCCCCATTGAATATTACATCTTCAAAGGTTTCAAAGAAATTGACTCCTCCACCTCTTTTAGCAGCATTGTTTATGAAATTAGTATTGAATATGATATTTTTAGGAGTCTCACGATAGTTTACTGCCCCACCATTCAAACTGGCAGCGTTGTTTATAAAGTCACAGTTGAATATGCTGTTGGCAGATACGTTCTTAAATGTTATTGCACCGCCGTTTCCGTTTGCCGGATCGATTTGTCCTAAAGCACTATTGTTAATAAAACGGCCATTGAACTCATTTTTGTCAGTAGTGCTGTAGAAAAACATTGCTCCGCCGCATGATTTTGCAGTGTTGTTTATAAAGTCACTGCTGAAACTGTTTGTGTTTGCGTTCTTGGAGAAAAATATTCCTCCACCGTAGCCTGCATAATTGTCCTTGAAAATGCAATCGAAACTATTGTTTTGAACTAAATTATGGAAAAATATTGCTCCTCCGCTTTGTCCTGCATAATTATTATAGAATTGGGATGAAAAATTGTTATTTATTGATTGCGCTTCAACATATACTGCACCACCGTTTCTGGTTGCCCTGTTGTCTGTGAAAATTGAATTTATCACATTTCCCACACCATTAAAGTAAATTGCTCCGCCGGAACCTTTCTCGCCAGCGACTTCATTGTTAGTGAAATTACAATTTTCAACAGTACCTGTGCTATAGAAGTAAACTGTACCTTCATTTTCTGAGTATCCGTTTGTAAATTGTATGTTTTTAATAATAACATTGTTTGCAGTTATATACAGTATTTTTGATAGTTTTTTTGCATCCAGCGTTGCATTGTTTTGTCCAATTAATGTTAAACTTTTTGTAATTCTGATTGGTATTCCAAAACCGGAATATAATCCATCAATGGTGATTTCATCCCCATCATTTGCTCCATCTATTAATTTTTGAATTTCTGTGAAATTCCTACCCTGGGCAACATCATCAGCATCAAGGACATTATTAGAAAGAGTAATATCTCCAGTAACTGAATGAATTGCACCTTTAGTTATATGATTATTTGTAAAATCACAATCACAAACAGTGCAGTGATTGGAATTAATATAAATTGCATTTCCCATTTTTGCAGTGTTGTTGACAAAACTGCAATTTGTCAGCTCACCATCACTAGAGAAGTAAACCGCACCACCACAGCTATAATCGCCAGTTGCAGTGTTGTTGACAAAACTACAATTTGTCAGCTCACCATCACTAGAGAAGTAAACCGCACCCCCAGTATTTGAAGCAGTGCTATCTGTAAAATTACAATCTGACAGTGTACCTGACTTTTCAAAGAAAACCGCACCGCCATTATTTTTAGAGGTACTGGTTATAAAATTACAATTTCTCACAACACCCTCATTCTGGAAGTAAACTGCACCGCCATCTTTAGTTGCTGTGTTATCCGTAAAATTACAATGTGCCAGAGTGCCCAAATCGCTAAAGTAAACCGCAGCGCCATAAGATGCATAGTTATCAAAAAAATTACAATTTGTCACTTCACCTTTACCCACGAAGAAAACTGAACCTCCGTCATTGAAGATATTGCTAAAATTACAATTTACTACAATACCTGACTTTTCAAAGAAAACTGCACTTCCATTTCCGGTTGTTTTACCATTTGTGAAAATTATGTTTTCAAGTATTACATTGTCGGCAGTTATTTTGAATATTCTTGATTTTTCTTTGGCATCGATTTTAAATCCGTTTCCATCGATTGTTATTGACTTGTTAATAATGATTCCTTCAATATCAAAACCGCTTTCCCATTCGTAATTCTTATTTAATGTTAATGTTGAACCCTGTTTTGCTGCTGTAATATTGGCTTGCAGTTCAGCAAATGTTCCACTATTTCCTTCACTTATGATTTCAACATTCTCTGTTTGACCTATCAGTTCATCATCCTCTGAAGATAACATCTTATCAGTATCTGACTGTGACAATTCAATTGTTGAATCCTCCTCACTGGCAATCACTGTATCGTCCATGTCACTGGCACAGACGCTGGCCACACTGAATATGAAAACGGCCAGCACCAGCGTGAACATTATTTTCTTGTATTTCATTTTCTCAATAAACTCCTGAAGAATAATATGCTAAAAATGTTTTATATAATCAAACAATCATAAAAATAAATTTTCTTTGTTTAAAACTTCTAAAACATGATTAAAATTCTATTCATTAATCTATAAATATATAACTATTTTTGAATATGAATGATATATTATTGCATTAAAATATAGAAATTATCTACTAAAAATCGAAATCTTATTCATTAATACTAACAAAAAACATTTAAAAATTAATAAAATTATCTCCCAGTTTTAAATGAAATTATTTGATAGTTAACAAAAAAAATAACAGGTATGATGTTTGAACGATATATTTTAAAAATAATTATACAAACAAACTATTCAGACAGACAATTTTTATAAAATCAACAACTATTTTAATAGCAAACGAAATAACTACTCCCATGAGTATGCTAATTAAATTTAAGGATTTGGTTTTGGAAAGTCTAAAAGATCACAAAAAACTGATAATCGGACTGTATATATTATTTATAATTTGTTTTATTGCTGCATGGATTTTATCCGGAGAAGCAGTGAATTCTATTTCAAGCAGTCTTCCGGCCATCAATGGGACCAATACAAATACAGGACTTAGTACAACTGAAATTTTCATCCATAATGAATTCGGAGGAATTATGACCTATGTCTCTTCAGTATTCTTTGCAATACCTGCAATTGTAATGATAATTTTCAATGGTGCTAACTTAGGAACCCTTGGAGCATTATTCAATACAATTTTGCCGAACGGAGGCATTATGTACATCTTTTATTTAATTCCTCATGGAATATTTGAAATCACAGCAACAATCATTCAATCCACTGCAGGAGTATTGCTTTTCCTGTTTATCGTGAGATTTTTAAGGACTTGGATAGGCAAAGACAGTAACGGAGCGTCTGATGCATTTGAAAAGAGCAAAAAATTATTGATTCACAGCATCATTCTCATGATTTTTTCAACAATATTATTGGTTATTGCAGCACCTGTTGAAGCATATTTATCTGTTCCTTTTTCAGAGTTTATAATGGGCCTTTTTTAATCAATTAACATAAATATGAGAATCATATCTTAAAAATAAGTACGTTTTCATCTAAAAGTTTTACTGTGTAAAAAAAAAGAAAAAATAGGTAATTGGTTTATTTACCAATTACTTCTTCTATTAATTTTTCATTTGGAGCTTCGATTTGTATTATATTGTTTACATCCTGGTAAATATAAACACATCTTCCATTGTCTTTTTGTTCAAAGAGACCTGTTTTGTTTGAAATGTTTTTCATTACAGTGTTTCCTTGAGGGACTAAATCAATAGCTTTTGATGGAACGATGTCAGTTATGGTGATGTTGTCAGTACCATTTTCGCTAACAACAACTGAATATTCACAAGGTACTCCGAAAAATGTACCGTTCTGGTTGTTTTGAGCTAAATCTTTGTTAATTGTAAACCCTTCAGGGTTGTTAACTGAAGCGGCACAAACCATACCGATTGAACAAAGTGCAATAAATAACAAGCTTATTGCAAATACTTTTTTCATATTCATAATAATCTCCTATTTTTTATAAATGACATTAAACGTCAATATAATATTTGTTTTTAGATAATATAAATATGTTGAACATTGTATATTTTTAACAAAATTAAGAAATCAATTGATATGTCAAAAGATTATCATCTTGACCACTGATATGCAATTCTTGGGGACCCGTCAGCCACATATATGGTGCCGCATCTTTTGAAATCATTTTTTTCAATGAGTTTCTGCATTATCACGTTGTCATGATGAGTATCTATACGTATATTGTCGCAGATGCTTTTGCAATAGTCTGCAGCGCATTTGAATATTCCATGTTTTGCGCCATCGCTTGCTATCCTATGAATTGTTAGATATTCATCATCATTAATCCATATTCCATCTTCTATATATTCATATGTGGGTTCAGCAGTATTAAAAAGAGCAAAAACCCCATGGATATCCTCACCATCACATATCAGGTAACAGTTTTCATTGTAGATATCCTGTTCAATCAGGTCAGGGGTAGGATATGAATATCCCCACTGCGTTGGATTTCCATTTTCAATCATTTGATTCTGGGCAGAATGATAGATGTCCATTATCCTGTCCAAATCTTCAATATCAGCTTTTCGGACAAACATAGACCCCTCATTAAAACTGTATTATCATTACCAGTCTTTTAATTCATCATAGGTCATGTTAACCTTTAATGGTGTTAAGCTTGGCCTTTTTTCAACAAGCAATGCATATCCGTCACTGCCTTCATCATATTCTTTTACAAGGTCAGGTGTTATCATGATTAAATCGTCACTATCCTGATTTTCATCCAACGGATAGCTGAAAATTTCTTCCTTTTCCTCGTCGGTATTGTCTATGACTTTTTTGTCAAGCATCTTATGGGACAAACTGGTAATTTTAACATCCTCGGATTCGTAATTGGAAGGTACATTTAAATTAAAGAGATCAACTTCCTCTGGAAATCCTTTGTCAATTATCTTCAATACCAAATCGTGGAGAACTTTTTTTGTCAAATCAAAATCATAGTCTATATACCATTCCCCTTTTTCATCCCTTTTGTATGATGTTTTCGGGTCCATGAAAAGTGATACTGCTATTGCTGGAATTCCCAGGCTGACCGCTTCAAAGGCTGCGCATACAGTTCCGGAGGATGTGATGTCACAGCTTATATTAACGCCCTGGTTTATTCCGCTGATAACCAGATCCGGCTTTTCATCCATAACATATTTTGCACCTACAACAACACAGTCTGCAGGACTTCCGTTGACTGAATATGCAGAACTTCCGTCTTCAAGCTGGCAGGATTCAATTTGCAAGTGTTTGAATAATGTTAAACGGCGTCCGACACTACTGTTATTCTTATCCGGAGCCACAACAGTAACATTAGCCAAATCTTCAACCGCCTGTTTTGCAGCCAATATTCCTGGTGCAAATACTCCATCATCATTAGATATCAAAATGTTCACAGTATCAAAACCCTAAATGTCAATAGTTACTACTATATTTCTAGCTCATAGTTAAAAAAAGTATTTTAAGATTGTGATGATGTTGAAAAATTTAAAAGGATTATGGAAGCTATTTTTCCAAAACAGCTATATAATCCATTTTTCTTCTAAGAAACGGCAGCCATGTGAATAGTCTGAATGCAGGCTTGAACTTGCTCATGCCGTCAAATAGATTGACATCCATAATCCATCTGAAATTACGATTCAGTTTAACCAAATCGCTTCCTTTTTCTACACCCCATATGAATTGTGAATCAGTTTCTTCTACAGATTTTTCTGTTACGTTTTCTACTGAAACCGGAGGCATTATCTCAATGAATATGCTGCAGTGCCTGAAATTGTCGCTGATAATCTTGAGGATTTCCCTATTGTCATTTTCACTCAGATACATTGACAACCCTTCAATTATGAATAAAACATTTCCGCTTTCGATTTTTATCTCTTCAGCCCATCTGGGATCCATTGCCGAATATGACAGTGTCTTGACTCTTTCACTGTCCTTGATGTACTGCAGTCTGAAATTTGCAGAGTTTTCCAAATCAACATTGTACCATCTAATCATCCCGTTGTCAAGCCTGTCGAATCTGGTATCCATTCCTGATGCGATATTGACTATTGTTGAGTGAGGATGTTTTTTGATGTAGTCTGAAACCATCTCATCCAGTACAATTGTCCTTGAAATTACTCCATATTTCATGAACCTGTCCTTATCAGCCATGCTGAAATCATAATCTATTTGTGATATGACGTCTATGGCTCTTCTATCGTGAAATTTATGGTTTTTTTGTTGTGAATGCTGTGCTTTGGCAAATAATGTCAAAAGCATTGTCTTTTCTACGCCCTCCAAATTCATAAGTTTTCCTCCATTATTTATTTTGAATTATATAATAATTGGATAAAGAACTATATAAATTTTTAGGTATACCTAAATTAAATTATAATTATATTAATTTTAATTCAAATGTAATTGATAAAAAAATAAAAAGTAAGTAAAAAGATTCAGATAGATTTCAGCAAATCATAAAGTTCAGGAATAGCCTGTTCAAATTTGACACCATACCAATGAGTTTCATCACCAATAGTTTTCTCCAAAGCCTTTTTAGTAAATTCACCAGCAATTTTAGCTGATTGAACAGGTGATTTTCCAATCATGACAGAGCCAACAAATGATGATGCGAAAACATCACCTGTGCCGTGGGAAATATAATCAACCTTGTCATTGTATACGATTTCAACAGTTGATTCCTGTTTGTCAAAAACAATCATGCCCATCTGGTCTCCATTGTCATACCCCTTAAGGATGACATATCTGTTGGTGAACTCCTTAAGGTCTTCTGCCATTTCCAGCATCTCCTCTATGGAGAAATTTTCCTTCCAAGGTTTATGGAGTATGTAACACGCCTCGGTTGTGTTTGGAAGAATATAATCTCCCAGTTTGCAGAGTTCCCCCATCTTATCTGCAAATTCCTGGTCAAAGCCATTGTAAAACTCCCCCATATCCGCCATTGCAGGGTCGACAAATACAAGTCCGCCAGGTTTTAATCTAGAATCAATAATGTCCTTGATATAGTCCAACTGTTCTGCAGATGCAATGAATCCAGTGTATATTGCGTCAAAATATATTCCTTCACTTTCCCAATGCTTTTGTATGGCTGGAAGGTCTTCTGTCAAGTCACGAACAGTATAATCTGTAAATCCTGAAGTGTGTGTGGAAAGAACTGCTGATGGAAGTATTGCAGTTTCTATTCCAAAAGCGGAAACTACAGGCAAAGCAACTGTTATTGAGCATTGTCCAAAACATGATACGTCCTGGATAGTTAAAATTTTAATTGATTCGTTCATATTTAAACCCTGATTATTTTTTTTAATGTTATAATTTAATATTGTTTTTCATAAGTTAATTAATTTTCATATATTATCTGACTCGCAATGAGTGAATTTTTCTTTAAATAGTGCTCCTGCATATGCAAGAAATGCTGAAACTATTATTGCAAGCAATGTCGGACCTAAAAATATTGAATCGAGATTGATTGCAATATTGTAGACAATAAATCCTGCAAGCCATGAAAAGATGTTCCAGTACCATATCCATCCCCCGTCACTCTGATCCTTAACGACATAATAAGAAACCAGAAGCACCGCAGCCATAGGGGCAAATACAGATGCTATGAGGTATAGGAAATCTATATAATTGTCCATTACTCCTGAAATTGCAAGCAAAGCGCTTAATGCACTGACCACAATACCAACCATTTTAGGGTTGAGCCTGTTGAAGATTACCTTCGCTGATTCTCCTGCTGAATTGGCCGCCATGAAGTTGGTTGTTACTGTTGAAAGCACCACAATTATTATACCGGCAGTTCCAAGATTTGTTAGAAGAATTGCCTGTGAAATATTAACTCCGGCTCCCAGATTTGCAATTTCAACACCAATGAAATACATCCAGAGACTTGCAAGAGTATATGCTATAGCAGACACCATTGTAGCTCCCATAGGCTTTTCAACATCCTTGGTATAATCTGAAATTACAGGAAGCCATGAAATAGGCATGGCTATTGAAATTTCAAAGATGTTCCAGAAGCTGAGAGCGGAAGCACTGTGCGCAATATTATCTGCAATCGGAAGAGCTGGAGTATTTGCTCCAAGCAGCTTGAAAGATAAAACCGCAAGCAAAGCAGTTAGAACCACCATAACTATAGTCGTTACTTTGGAAATTCTCTGAAGGCCAACATAGACATAAATCGCAATTAATATTGCAAGGAGAATGCAGATTACAGGAAAAGAGACTGGCAGATTTAAACTGCCCAATGCCAGAGCTCCCTGTGCATTCAGCACTGCAACCCATGCAACAAGCTGTAGCACGTTCAGGGCCGCAAAGAACTTGGATCCGTATCTGCTGAAGGTTGATTCAGTCATCTCCATTGCATTCATTCGGACATTGGCACCAATGTATCCGACTAAAAACAGCAATATTCCTCCCAATATATGTCCAAGCACTACCGGAAGCCATAATGAAGATAAAGTGGAGGCGTTTCCTATTCCTATTCCCGCTTCGATTTCAGAAACGGAAATTGCAACGCCAAACCAGATAACTGCATTTGTAAAAAGTCCAGTACGATTCTCCATAGTAGCCCCCATTATATTAGATTTTAATTTGTCAATTTAAATATTAATTATTTTTTAATTTTTTATTATTATTCTAAACATTATGATATATAAACATAACTATTGTTATAACAGTTGTGTTCCCCTAAACTAAATATTCAAAAAATGTCTTAAGAACGTCTAATTCACGTTTTCAAAACTGAAAAAATTTTTTAATCAAATGAAACAAAAATTTAACTTGGAAGATAATATGGGAAAATCCAAAAGAATTTTTTACTATGATCTCTTAGGCTGATGGCAATAATCGGAATTATATTTTGCCATACATCTGTATATTTTGTCATAGGAGATATGGAAAGCTTTAATTTTTACATATCTTCATTCTATGACTGTTTAAGAGATTTTTCCGTACCTGTTTTTGTCATGCTGAGTGGCGCTCTGCTGCTTAACCGGAAAGATTCCATGATACCATTTTTCAAAAAAAGACTGTCAAGGATTTTAATTCCGTTCATATTCTGGGCTGCGATGTATGTAATATACTCCTTTATATATCAGAAAGTCCGCAATACTTGAAGATGCAATAAACATATTTTTAGGAAAGGGAAATACCTTTGGAGTCATTTTCTGGTTTGTATGGATGATTATAATTGTTTACATTGCAATATCTATTATAAATAAGGCCGTTGAAAGATTTGATCTTGACAAAAAATTCATGGATGTTCTTGCGGTTCTATCAGTTCTATTTATCATTCTTACAGACTTCCACATATTAAGCGTACCTTTCTTCCCACTATTGACTTATTTCACATCATTTGTAAGCTTTGCAATTATAGGATATTTCCTTTCAAACAATTCTTTCATTTTCAATAGAATCAGTGCAAATAAGTCAGTTTTAATTCTATTTGCATCCTCTTTGCTTCTCTACAGCTATTATATCTGTACATATGTTGTTCCGCTGTCAATGCTCAGTAGCGGTTTTGTATATCTGGGATATTTCACAGTGATTATTTTAGCAATATCCTCACTAGTCTTTTTATTATTAAATACCTTGACAGAACAGAGATTATGAACAGATTTAAACATGGCAAATATGGACATGCAGTGACCTCATTAAGCCAGTACAGTTACGGAATTTACTTGGCTCATTATTTGATACTGCACCTGCTGCTTTTAATTTTAAATCCTTATCTCCACATTACCAGTTTCAATTCAATAATAGCTATTCCAGTGATTGTTGTTGTAGTATTTGCAATATCTGTTTTAATACTTTCCACAATGGATAAAATTCCGGTTTTAAATAAATTTACAGGCAAAAAGTAATCATCTGAATCTTATTTTTTTAAAATTAATAAAATTTAGGCATACCTAAATATTTATATATCATAAAAACAAATATTCAATTGAAGTTTAAAAAAAACATGGAGGTAAACAATGATTATAGGAATTGAAAACTTAAAAGAAAAACAAAAAGAAGAAAATAACGACGACGAATAACTTTAATCCTTTTTTTATTATTTATTTCTTCTCCAATCAAAAAAAAATATCTCTTTTTTATATTAAATCAAAAAAATAGGGAAACATTATAAAAATAACAGAGGATGACTAAAAAGATTATCACCCCCGATTTTTAAAAAATTGAATCTGTTTGAATAATACTTAAATCACTTCAAAACCTAATAGCTCGATTTTATTGGAAATTAATTCAGAATCATCATCAATTTCTTCTGACAGCTTTGTAGTGATATATTTCTTGTTGTCATCAGGAAATACGGTTGCAATTTTAAAATCGTCACTGTCCATAATTACACTGGCCAGGAAATTTGCACCGCTTGAAATACCTATTCCCAAACCGAATTCCTTTGCAATTCTTTTGGACATGTTTATTGCATCGCAATCGTGAATCAAAATAATATCATCTATTGCATCTTCATCTACAATTCCAGGAATAAAGTCATCACCTATTCCTTCAATAAGGTGGCTTCCTTCTTCCATTCCCATTTTAAGAATTGATAGTGTTGACGGCTCCAATGCAAAAATTTTAGAATCAGGATTATTGTCCTTTAATCTTTTACCTATTCCCATTAAAGTTCCCCCTGTTCCAATGCCTGATACAAAGGCATTGACATCCGGAACTGCATCGATTATTTCCTGACCTGTTGTTTTATATTGGGCTTCAACATTTAATACATTATCAAATTGGAGAGGTCTGTATGCTCCGGTTTCGTTGGCAAATTCTTCGGCAAGCTCAAGAGCTCTTTTGAATCCGCCTTCCTCCCTGGAGACCAAATGGACATGTGCACCATACATTTCAATAAGTTTTCTTCTCTCTAAAGACACCCAGTCCGGCATGAAAATATGAACGTCATGTCCGTAATGGGCACCTATTGCACTGAAGGAGATTCCTGTATTTCCGCTTGTAACTTCAACAATGCTCTGGCCTTCCTTTAAGTTTCCATTTTTACGTTCTGTTTCTATTATGTATAATGCTATTCTGTCTTTTATACTGCCTGAATAATTATAATATTCCAGCTTAGTGTATATGCTGCCGTTTTTGTCTCCATATTTATAATCGACCTTGATCATTGGTGTATTACCAATTAAATTTCCCAAACTCATAATATTCAATCCAATTTAACAATATATTAATTATGTATTTTGATTATAAAATACTTAATTGATTTTAGCGAAATTTTTCTAAAAAAAGTATGAAATTACTTAAAACAAGCCACTAATGGTGATAACCAACAACTAAAAATGTGAATTATAAAATAATTTCATTAATTTAAATTATAAGTATTATTAAATAGTGAAGGTTGTGGCCAACTATTAAAATAATCAGCCATTTTTTCAAAATAAATGATTTGAAAAATAGGGTGAAAAATGGAATTTCACGCTACATTTTCAGGAAATTTTTTTCATCATACCATTTGCCATTCGTTATATCCCAAATGTCTATACCTGTTGCCATCAGGACCATCGTGAACTTCACCAGTATATATTACTCTTCCTTCCTGAGCACTGTAGAATGCACCTGGATCATAATTTGAATCTGAATCATCAGAAGAAACCTCTTCATACATTACTGTTAGGTTTTGAGTTGCATTAGATGGCTCGAAATCGTCATCTCCTGCATAAGTGCAGTTGAAAACATACTTGCCGGCGTCCTTGTCAACAGTTAAATTTGCAATACCGCTTTCATTGGTAGTAATATTTTTTGTTTCATTCAATCCGTCATCATTGGTAATCAATACATTAACTGTGGCATTAGCAATAGCTTCCCCCTTGTCGTTGGTGAGATTGATTTTGAATTCATCACCCTGATAGATTGTGTCGCTGCTTGTAATATTCAATTTTGTCTGCTGTTTACCGAATAATGAAAATGCGGATGATGCTCCGACCATCATAAGAGCAATGATTATTATCAGGCCAGCAAATAGCAATTTGTTTTTGTTCAAAGTATCACCTCTTGTGTAAATAGTATATAAAACAGATTTAAAATAATTTTTTATTTAATTCAATTACAATTTTCATGAAAGATTATATTGTTTCATAATTAACTGTTTCATAAGAAACATTTATATTATAATATAACCATATAGTATAACAGGTGAAAAGTATGGATGAAGAATACCACCAGGCAATCAGGGACAATTCGCCTTTCATTGCATGGATTCACAATATTTCGCTTAATCAGCAAAAATATATGAAAACAAAATTCAGTAAACTCGATTTAGGTCATGACGTTAGATATATAATGTACATATATGACAATCCCAACTGCTCCCAGGATGATTTGGTGAACATGTTCGGGCAAAGCAAAGGAAATATCGCAAAGATATTGAGAAAGCTTGAAGATAAAGGATTCATCGAAAGACAGACAAATCCTGAAAACAGACGAAAATACATGCTGAACACAACCGACAAAGGACATGAACTAGTACCCAAATTCAGAAAGATATCCAAGGAATGGGAAATGGAAGTTGGCATAACAGACGAGGATATTGAACTTAAAAAAAGAATAAAGGAAATAGCGCTTAATGGAATGAAACTTATCGAAGAGGGATAATTATGAAATTTGATTTAGAAACAATAGTAATAGCAGTATCATTTATTACATCATTTTTTGCAGTATTCCTGTCAAATGGTATAATCATCGGTGTTCCTGCTATTGCACAGGAATTTGCAATGAACAACGTTATTCAGAACTGGGTACCGACAATATTCTTCCTTGTGGTGGCTGTCTTTACGGTTCCTGCAGGACAGATTTCAGGAAAATTCGGAGTTAAAAAGACACTGCTTGCAGGAGTAATCTTATATCTTTTAGCATCTATCGGAGCATGCCTTTCATTTTCAACAGAAACATTCTTAATATTCAGGATACTTCAGGGAGCCGGAGTTGCATTTCTAAACGTGTCTGCAATGGCAATGGTGGTTCAGGCTGTCAAACCTCAGAACAGAGGAAAAGCACTTGGATTTACAGTTACAGGAGTTTATCTTGCAACATCACTTTCACCGGTAATCTGCGGATTTTTAGTCCAGAATCTCGGATGGAGATCAATGTTTTACTTTGTGATTCCATTTTTAGTACTGTGTATAATACTTATGGTGCTTAAAATTGATGGTGAATGGAAAACATATGAAAAAGATAAAATCGACAAGATAGGTTCAATATTATATGGAATAGGTATTTTGGCGTTCATATACGGATTTACCACATTAACAACTACAAACGGACTGCTGATAACCGTTGTCGGAGTGATACTGTTAATAATATTCGCAGCATATGAACTGAGACAAAAATCACCTGTATTCAATATGCACCTGTTTAAAAACAAAAAGTTCACATCATCAAATATTGCGGCTCTATGCAGCTATATCGCAGTAATGGTGATTACAACAATACTGAATTATCATTTCCAGTATGTGCGAGGATGGAATGCTCAGATGTCCGGAATGATTTTAATCATCACCCCAATCATTATGGCAATTATGGCACCTAATGCAGGTAAGCTATCCGACAAGATACATCCTCAAAAGCTGGCGGCTATCGGAATGGGAATAGCTACAATCGCAATGGTGATATTGACATTCCTAACCAAGGACACACCATTATATCTTGTTGTGATTGCCATGATTCTTCAGGGTTTCGGAATGGGTCTTTTCTCAAGTCCGAACATGAATGCGATTATGAGTTCCGTTCCTCCAAAAGAGGCTCCTACAGCATCAGCTTCACAGGCAACAATGAGAACAATAGGCCAGACCATGAGTTTAGGTCTTTTGACTTTAGTATTCGCTTGGGTGATGGGCAGTTTGGAATTAGCTCCTCAGTATGCTTCAATGATTGTGCAGGCTTCACAGACAATCTGTCTGATTTGTACAATAGCATGTGTTCTTGCGGTATTCGCATCACTTGTTGGAATAAGATCAAATGACAAATTCAATACAGAAAGATGATTGGTAGAATTCTACCAATTCTATTCTTTTTTTAATATATTATTGCTTTTTATTATTTTTGAAACCTTTATATGAGGATTGATGAATCTTTCAGCACTGTTTTTTTCATCATTTATTGTAAGGACATTGTTTTTACAGTGATGTACGCATCCAAGGTAGAATTCACAGTTATCTCCTATTACTGGTTTTTCCTCATCCAGTGAAATGTTTCCTCTAGGGCATACCCTTGTGCATATCCTGCAATTGATGCAGTCATCACCAACAATGATATGAAATTTACGAGTCATTGTGGATTCCAGAACCTTTTCTATGAAAGGAACATCAGTGAACATCTTTTTGGATAGTTTGAAATCCTTTTTCATTTCTATATCTTCTTTGATTGACTGAATCTGCTCGTCAATGTCATCGTCATTTTTGATTTCCTTTTCCTGTTTCATGTCAAACATAGGCAGGAAATTGTCAACCATAAGAACAGAATTGGTGTAATTTACATTCAAACCTTTCTTTTCCAGCAGCTTTATGGTCGGTCTCAATGCGTTCTGATCCCCGTCAGATCCATAGGATGTGATTAAAAAGAGATAATTCGTTTTGATATTGGCATTTAGCCATTTTTTAATTTTAAAAATAGTTAAATACTTAACTAATTTTTTTAATAAAATAAATATGTATAATATAATCTGATAAAAATTATACAATATATATTTAATTATATATTCAAATTAAATATTTTTTTAGTTGAACCTAATTTTTTTCATTAATTGATAATTTAAATTTTTTTTGCATACCTAAAAAAATATTACCCTTTTATATAATATCACTAATTAATATAAATAAATTCGACAAAAAATTTTTTTGAAGATTTAACAGATTTAGCCAATAAATCAATTAATCTGAACTTATAATCACCAAAAAATTAATTTAGATATTAAATGTAATGAAAAGCATTAAAATACATTATTACACCTTATCTAATAGCTATAAATTTAATCAGCTAAATTTTAAACCATCAACACCCTTAATAAGCTCCCTCATGTGCATATCCTTAACATCCTGGGAAAAATAACTGTTTTCTTCCAGATAAAATGCAGGAACTCCATTTTCATTCAACGGTATAGTTAAATAAGGACCGCTTGTTGTCTGGTACGGATTGTAATATGAAATATTCTGTGTACTTTGAGAAACATTTCTGCCATAATCCTCACCTGTTCCGCCGTCTACCGGGCTAAATACAAATGTATCATAGGGATAGGCACTTCCATGTCCATGTATATCAACAGCAAGTTCATAGCTTCCATTAACGATTTGAGGATATACATATTTCAAAGCAAGATCCTGACCTTCCTCTCTTCCAGGCTGGTCATCAGGAAGCAGCTGTCCATACTGACTGTAGTTCATACTAACATTTATCACATAAATGTCATAGCAGTAATTTAAGTTGGATTGTTTTGGAAGCTGATTTAAAAGTGTAGTGTGGGTATCATTTTCCAAAGGATGCACGCCAACCACATATGCTATCTTTTTACCATTAGGGTTTCCGACGTTCTTAATGACTTCAACAGTACCTAAAGAATCATTTCCAATTAGCTCACGGGTAACCTGTGAGGTTGCTGTGGCATTTCCAGAACCGAATTGGTCATGAAATACTGCAAGCTGAGTGAAAAGAAAAACACTGCAGATAATTGCAATAATCAATATTATTAAGAATAAACGATAATTTTTTCTAGACATTACTCAAATATTACTATTTTTTGATTAATAAGTTTTAGCCTTACAAATCAAGATTATCAACAGCTTTAATTAGTTCCAACATGTGCAGGTCCTTTTCGTTCTGCGGCGCAAAGCTATATTCTTCAAAATAAAAAGCAGGAATGCCGTTTTCATTCAATGGAACTGTCAGGTATGGGCCGCTTGTTGTTGAATCAGGTGCGTAATATGAAATGTTGTGTGAATCTGAAGCAACTTCACGGGCATAATCAACCCTCAGACCCTCTTTTACAGGACTGAATACAAATGTCTTATATGGATATGCTCCGACATTTGAGTGCACATCAACAGCGAGCTGATAATCACCATCACGAATTTCAGGATAGACATATTTCAGGGCAAGATTCTGTCCGTTCTGCCTTCCCTGACTGTTGTCTGATGAACCGTCACCATAATATCCTATATCTTCAGTCACATTGATTATATAGATGTCATAGCAGTTGTTCAAATCCGTCATTGCCGGAAGTAACTTGAGCAGTGTCTTATGTGTAAGGTTTTCAAGAGGATGAACTCCCACAACATATGCAATGCGTTTTCCGTTGGGATTACCGATATTTTTCATAACCTGAACTGTGCCCGGGTCCTGTGAAGTGTTGTTTGCAATGACTTCCAGTGTGACGTTGCCTGAATTATTTTTGTTTGAAGGTTCGTTGTTATTGCTGAAGCTGATGATGGCCATGCCTAAAGCCAATATAATTACTATAAGTATTAAAATTATGATATAATCCCTTTTAATCATTTAAATCCAAAAAAAAGTTTAAAACATAGGATTTAACCTATGCTACAAGTCATAGTGAATGTTGTGAAGCTTATAAAGACATACTGAACTGCTTGAAGGGAACGCATAAATCATGTAGTCAAGCTCTTCAAGGGTTATTTTCTTGTTGATTATGAATGCAAACATGTTTGCAACGTTTTCCGCATCTGCAGCATATATCTCTGCACCAACAATCTGAAGGTCCTTATCAACAATTACCTTTGCTTCAGCAGTTGTATCGTTTTTAAGCTCAAGTGAATATGAATTACCGTATCTGATCTGGTGAACGTCATATTCATCGCTTTTCTCGGCAACATATGCAGGAACTCCCACTGTAGCTATTCTTGGTATTGTAAATGCTACTGCAGGAACAACAGGATATGTTATTTCATCCGCTTCACCCAGCAATTCTTTTGCAAGGTATTTTGAGTGATGTATTGCAACTGTCACCAGCTTTGGGATTCCTGTATCTGCAACATCTCCTGAAGCGTAGATATTAGGAACTTCCGTCTGGAGATGTCCGTTTACCTTGACTCCCTTGCTTGTGTATGTAAGGCCGACATTTTCAAGACCTATGTCTTCAACGTTTGCTGTTCTTCCCATGGCTGCAACGACATAGTCTCCTGTCAGGGTCAGTCCGCTGTCACATTTTACTGTAAACCCGTTTTCATATGCTCTGTTGTTGATTTTTGCTTCAGGGTCCCTTAAAAATTCATCTGAATTCTGTGCGCTTGTGACGTTCAGTACCTTTTCAGTCGGGTTTTCTATTTCAACTTTGCTGATTACTTCATTTACTGTTTGGTTAAAATGGAAACGAATGTTTTTCTCTTTTAAAATCTCAATTACCTTTTCGACATAAGGCTGGTGGAAGTATTTGAGCGCCATATTGCCTCTAATGATTACATCTGCGCTGTGGCCTGCTTCAGCAAGTATTGATGCGAATTCCATACCTACAAATCCTGCACCTATGATTATGGCATGTTCAGGAAGCTCATCGATGTCGAGATAATCTGTACTGTCATGGAGATATTCCTTACCTTTAATATCAGGAATTACAGGTTTAAGGCCTGTGGCTATTACAATCTTGTCTGTTGTGAATTGCTTTTCGCCGACCTGTACGGTGTGTTCGTCTATGATTACTCCTTTTCCGTGGGCAACATCAAGGTCATATTCCTCGAATTTTCCGTCCAGAAATGGTGCCATGTTGGCTATTCTTTTACGCTTGAATTTCATCAGGCTCGGCCAGTCCACTTCAAAGTTTCCTGCCTTTCCGACGCCTTCGAAATTATCCGCAAGAGCCTTTATTTCATATGGTGCGTCGAGAAGTGCCTTTGAGTTGCATCCTCTGTTTGCACATGCTCCGCCATATAGGCTCTCTTCGATTATCAGTATTTTAAGGCCGGCTTTTCTTAAAAATCGGCCACCCTGCCAAGCGGCATTTCCGCTTCCAATATAAATTACATCGTAATCCATTTTTTTAACCTCACATTAAATATTAGTTGAAATAGTATAAATATCTAATTTTCAACATTAACATTCCACTTTTCCCTTTTAAAACTTCAATTGTTTAGGGATATGATATATATCCTGTTTTCAAATCACATTTGATATTGAATATCCTGTATGTTAATGTTAAAGACATTCGATAATTTTGAGGGTTTGTATACAAATGCCCTCTAAAATTTATCGACAAATTTGGATATGCTGTTCCAGCTTACCCGTGACGGGTCCATACTTTTTCGGATATTGCTTGTGAAGTTATCCGCCTTTCTGTTGGAGAGTGGATTGTTTTTGATATAGTTCAGGTTTTTTGATGACCTTTTGAATTCGCTCATGATTACCTCAAACATTCTCATTTTGACATTGATATAGGCACTATTGAAATGCCCTGATTTGCCTTAAAGGCCTTTTTTAGAAAGCCAAATTCATCCATATCCTCATTTTTAAAGGTGTTGATCATTAAATCTGAGCCGCCAAGGATGTCTGCAATCTCATCTTGTGTAATTTCATCGGCAGTGATGGCTTTTGAAGGATTGATGTCTATCAAATCGAGTAGACCGTGTTTTTTCCATATCTGATATTCCTCTGAGCCGAGATCTTTTTTAAGCTTTTTGTTGATGAGATTTTTAGGCATTCCGTTTACCCTTGCATGGTTGAAAATGATTACCCTTGGAATGATGACGCCTATTTCAAATATCAGTCCGAACTCCCTGTATTTATGCTCCCCTCTTCTGGCTTTAAAGTACCATTCATACATATCTGAAACGTCAACGCCTATGCTTTTTGCAAGTTTTGTTCCTGTTGAGCGGAACCTGTCGATTTCATCGGCAACTATTTCAACCCTTTTAGCAAATACTGTATCCTCTATGAATTCCTGATTGGATTTGAACTCATCAATGCTTAGCCTGGAGTTTTTAAGTGCAATCTTATGTGATTTTTTAGACAATACTGATTTGACATATTTGTCTATTTTAATTGCAAGAAAAGCATCATAAAACCATTTGAAGTTCATGTTTCCTGATTTGCCAAGCATATAGTAATAGTTCAATTCCATCTGGTTCATCCTTGAGTTTTTAAGGGATTTGTTGAATGTTTTTGTTTTTATATCCTCCAAAAAGACTGAAAGAAGTTTCGGCACAACCTCATGTTCATAGAGGTTTTTCAATTTTTCAAAACCTACAAAACCGTTTTTGCCAAGAGTTAAAAACTCATCGATTGTTTTAAGGGGAATATCATATATTTCTGAAACTTCATTTTTTGATTTCATGTCTAAAAATCCCTGAATGACAAGTTCCTTTTCCAGATTGTCTATTCGTTTTTTAAACTGCCAGTACAAATCATATTCAATGTGTCTAAGCCACCTGTCAATGATTGAATTTGAAAGCCCTACACTTTTGGCCGCATCAGGTCTGTTTTTTCCGTTCTTTCTCTCTTCAATATACTTTTCCATCAATAGCTTTGTTGTATTGAGATAGAATTCAGTGGAATTGCTTGTGGCTATGAAACTGTCCTGGTCTTTGATATACCATTCGTTGAACTGCCTTTGGGATATTTCGCTCAGCCTGATCGCATTGTAGAAATCATGATTTTTTAATAATTTGACAAAAAGCCTTTTCCTGTTTTCCGCATATTCCCTGTCAAATCTCACGTGGAAGTCAGTTTTCTGGAATTTGCTTCTGTTGTATATTTCAAGAAATTCCTTTACTGTCAGCTCAGCGGAACTGATTGCATCAGTTTTGCTTTTATCATCCCTCAGGGCATTTATGATTTTTCCACGTTTAATCAGGTTTTTGGTAATCTCTTCGTTTTTATTTTCAAAATCTACAAACAGGTCCAGATCATCACGATTCAGCCATGATTTCACCATGCTTTTTGGAATGCTTAGGTATTTGAGAATGTCTTTTTTGCTTATGCCCTGCCTTCTGCATTCCAGATATCTCTCCATGAGTATTTCAGTTGTCTTGATATAAAAGTCGTCATGACCTACTTCTCCCAGATAATACCATGAAAAAAAATCATCACGGGTAATTTTACTGATTTTTATGGCCTTATTTAAGTTTTCATTTTTAAGATGCTTGATGAAGACCTTCTGTCGTTTCAATGTATAGTGCTTGTCGAAATCCTTATGGAATTCATCGCCGGCATTTTTGGATGCCATATAAAGTCTGTTGAATTCGTTTTCACTTATTCCTACGTTTTTGAATACTTCCCGCAATGTCTTGTTCTTTTTGATTTCATTGATTATGATGAATTTCTTGATTTCACTTGTCTTTTTTAAAAACTCCTCGCTCATGAAATTGCTGCGCCAGAATTCAAGAACGTCTGGTGAAATGTTCAGCTCGGATGTGATTTTTGCATCGTCAAAGTTCCTCTTTTTGAGGCTGAAGTATTGCTTTATTAAAAGCTCATTGTATAATATGAATGCATCGTTGAGCTCCCCATGAATGAATGATTCCTTTCTGTTTTTAAACCAATCCCTGATATTCAAGTCATCCATTGATGAGTTGAGCATGCTTTTTTTGATGTCCTCAATTTTTAGGAGATTTTCTTCAAAGCTTTTTTCAAGCTTCAGGTTGACAAGGCGGTAGAATTCCATGTAGTTTTTCTGTTTTATTCCACCTTTCCAGTATTCAAGGGTATTTTTTATTTCCTTGGGTGTGATTTCATTGCTGTAGAATTTTGTCAAAAGCAGTGCCATTTCTATATACTGGTCGGCTTCATCAAACATTGCATTGAACCTGTCGTCGTTTATATGGTAACTATTTCCTTTTTTCTGGATTACGTTTTCCTTTGAAAGGTCTATCAGCAGTGCCATCGTTTCGCTTTCACTGAATCCGTATTTGATCAAATCGTTTTTTGTGAAATCTGAATCTTTGAAAGTGTTTTTTATGCTTAAAAGAATGTTTACATTGTTTATTTTCTGATTGCAGTCATCACACATATTTGAATTTGAGTGTGAGTTTTCACATCCGCATATTATGCAGTTTTCAAAGGAAATATCTTCTTTTGAAGGTTTGACATAATCAGGTACGGGAATCTGCTTGTCTGCAAAATCGCTGAAATACTTTTTGGAGATGTAGTACAGTCTTTGATGCAGGTCATAGGCCAATCTTTCCTCATCTTCAATGTTTTGCTTGCTGTGGATTTTGTTTCTGAGGTTGTATGCATCCTGGAGCTTGTTTTTAAATATGTATGATATTGCTCCCTGCCTGTAGAGATTATCTATCTTTTTGTAAAATGAAATCAGATTTTCTGTGATTTTCTTTCCAGACCGTCTGTAAATGTCTCCCACCAAGGTTTCAAGAAAAAGTGTTGCATCTGCAGTAACTGCCCTCGGGGAGTTTAAAACATCACTCTCAAGTTTCACCCCTATCTCGAAAAGGTCATTGTTGAAGTCCTTTAAAAAATCAAAGTTGGTCATGTTAAATTCACCTCATTTTCTTTATTTTTTAAAAATTCCTTAATTTTTATATTAATAGCTTTTATTAAAAAGAGTATTTAAGTTCTTTGAATTTTTAAAGGCATTATTGTTGTTTATTTGAAAAATAATGAGGTTAAAACAATGTTAATGTTAAAATGAGAAAAAAATTGATATTAAAATAAAAAAAAAGTGTTGAAAATTTAAAAAAAAAATAAAAAATGAGAGGTTTTCTATAATTTGAAAATATCCTTTGCCCAGCTGATTTTATGCCTTGCATCCTTGATTTGGACTTCATATGTTTCTGTGTATGTAAAGTTTTCTTCAAGGTTTTCAGCCTTATTGTCAACATCAAGGGAATTTTCTTTAACTTTAGAAGCTACTGAAGTGTTCTTTTCAAAATTTTCAATTTCAGAAGACACCATTGTTCTTGCTTCATAGAAATTGTCAATCAGCTGACCCAAATCAACTTGATGATTTTTTTCCAATTCATTTAATTTTTCAATTTGTTCGTCGGTTAATTCAATTTCAATTTTAGCCATATGTCCCACCAACTATTAACTAATATTATATATTTCAATAATCATTTAAATTATTTTCTAGTTTTTGAAAATTTTTTTTGAAATCTTCTATCAATAGTGACTGAAAAAAATAAAAATTGAAAAATAAATGCAAAATATAAACATTTTTTAATAAAAATATGAAAAAATAAAATTTTTTTCAATTATAAAGAAAAAAATATATTATTGTTTAAAAATCATTTCATTTTTCGACAACAGTCTTGCCTGTCATATGTTCAACTGTGATTTCAAAAACTTCAGTTTTGTCCAGAAGTCTGTTGATTTCATCGACAGTTTCCTCATGGGTCGGGAAAAACTTATCGCCCAAATAAGTTAGCTTGTCAATCTTTTCATCCCTGTCAGTCAGGGTTCTGATTTTTCCAAAGACTATTACACTTTTGAATGTGTACCACCACTCACCGTCTTTCCTGACGCCGTTGTCCATTACACAGTAGGAACATTTTGAATATTTTTTAACAGCATCATTCTTGTGGCCCTTTTGAGCCCCGTGGAAATAGATTTTACCGTCAACATATACATGGCTCATCGGAATGACATAAGGATAGTCCTCGTCACCCAGAAGAGCTAAAAATCCCCGAGGTTCATTGGTGAGCATTTCAATGCATTCCTCTTCCGGAAGCTCCTGTTTTGATCTTCTCATTTTTCTAAACATAATTAACCACCACTTATTTTAACATTTTTTGACCTTTCATCCATTACCAGCTTAATGAAAGAAACAGCACCTATTATAGCTGTTACGCTTTCTATACCGAATGATGCGAAATCCCAGATTATCAAGAAGTACACTATATAAAACATTTCATTTACGATGAAACTCAGCTTGATCCATTTGATATTTTTCAGGGCGTAGTTGCATATGGTAATCTGTATAATGGCGAGAATCGGCAGTAGGCCTACAAATCCCATGGTGTTTACCGCAAGACCCAAAACTACTGAAGCAATAATGAAAAATATGGTCCATCTTAATGTCAGCCTGTCATAATACACCATCAGGTTTCTGCTTGCAGCCAGCGCCAGGGTAGTTACCCCTGTCCATGACATGAAAAAAACAGATGAAATCATCAAAACAAAGGCATTTAGAAACTGATGCTTATATGCACTTTTTTCATCGTTGACTACCATACTTAAAATCAGAAATATGCCTGCAACAAGAGAAATTGCATTACCTATTACAATATTTAAAGCCAGACTCATCAATCAAATATTTTATTTTAATAACTTATAAATTTTTCAAAATATTTAATAAGTTTAATTTAAAGACTAAAACCATGGATATTACAGCCGAAGAAATGAAAAAATCAATTGAAAAAATTTATGAAAGGCTTGACGGTGTCACACCGGTTGATTTTGATTGCGGAAAGCTATGCGGTGAAGTTTGCTGCGTATATGATGCGGAAGACTACAGAAATGAGGAGCTTGCACTTTACCTGCTTCCTGGCGAGGAGCTAATGTATGAGGATTCTCCTGATTTTGAGCTTTATTATATTGACTCATCAGAAATAAAATATCCTCATTCATGGAAAGGTCAGATTTATCTTGTAAAATGCACAAATCCTCCAAAATGCGACAGGTCAATAAGGCCTATACAATGCAGAACATTTCCCCTGATTCCTCATCTGGACAAAAAGGGAAAGTTCCATTTGATTTTTGACGAATCCGAATTTCCATACAAATGCCCTATCGTTCATGACCATATCAGATTGAATGACGATTTTGTTAAGGTCACATATGAAATATGGATGATGCTTATGGCTAATCCTCTTGTTTATGACCTTGTAGATATGGACTCAAGAATGAGGGACAACAGAAAAACAGATTATGAGATAGTTATTTAACTATCTTGCACACATACTATTACCATGGAAAAAAAGTTTTTAATTATGATTCTATCCTTGTTTGTTTTGATTGGTGCTGCCAGTGCCGTTGACTCATCCAACTGGACTACCGCCAATGTGGGATATGAAACATTCAAGATACCTCCAAAATATGAAAATCCATACCAGAGCAATTTCGACATGTATGAGTTTGATGAGGATATCGATGTTTTCACCGTTAGATACGTCAATCCCAACATCATGAGCCTTTACGGATACTATATTGAAAAATACCATGAAAAGAAAGTTAATGTTTCAGGCCATGATGCTGTCCATTTTACATATTATGACAGGCATGACGAAACCAACAATTCCATACTTTGGTTTTCATCAGGCGAGGAATTCTACTATATTACCTGGAGAGGCCACAACATCACTTCAGACATTAAGGAAATAGTTAAAAGCTCATCAAAATCCAAATATTCTCATAAAGAGTTTTATGATATTCTAAATGACGAATATCAAAATTATAAGATTGTCAATGCTATTGAATCACAAAGATATGATTCTTCAAGCCGTGACAGCGGTTCCCATTCCTTTGTTTCATTTGGAAGCAACGGCATTAATTTTGGAATTATGAGCTGAAAATTATAATCAATATACTCAACGATAGCTATCATTAAATGCATGACTATTAAAAAAAGTAAGTGTTTGGTGATAGGTATTTTCTATTTTTTAAATACATTGTAAAAAAATTTAAATGTTAAGCTGTGCCATCTACATTAACTTAGTCTCACAGCTCAAGTTCCAGTCAATTTCATCCAAAGAGTTATCGGCTAGAAATTCATTGGCCTTTGTGAAGTGATTGCATCCCAAAAAGCCACGTCTTGCCGAGAACGGCGAAGGGTGAGAAGTGACCAAAACAAGATGGTTGGGATTTGTGAGCAATTCCTTTTTCTTTTCAGCCTGCTTTCCCCACAGCATGAAAACAATAGGCTGCTCCTGATTGTTTAAGATTTCAATGACTTTATCTGTGAAAATCTGCCAGCCACAATCGCTGTGTGAATTGGCATTGCCCTGCTCTACAGTCAAAACTGTATTCAGCAGAAATACTCCCTGTTTTGCCCAGCTTTCAAGACATCCTGAATCCGGAACTGGATAATCATACTCAGCACTGATTTCCTTAAAAATGTTTTTAAGGGATCTTGGAATCGGCCTGCCCTCTGGTGTTGAAAATGCAAGACCATGTGCCTGACCCTCTTCATGATATGGGTCCTGGCCTAAAATAACCACCTTAACATTTTTGAGCGGTGTAAACTTGAATGCATTGAATATGTCATCATATGGAGGATATATTACTTTAGAGCCATATTCCTCATCAACAAAATTCATGATTTTTAAAAAATAATCCTTGTTAAATTCCTCTTTTAAAACTAAATCCCAATCGTTTCCAATCATAAAATCAACCAAAAATTGAGTTATCTTTTTTTAATCTTACGTAAAGGACCTGTAACTTTCCAGCTTGTGGAATTCAACATTTCCTCATTCATCTTTTTGACTTTTTCAAGCTCTTTTTTAAGACTCTTGTTTTCAGCAACCAAATTATGATGTTCAATATCACTGTTTTTATTTATTGGCATCCATTCCAGATGAATTGTTAATATTTCGCCATCTGCTACCGGCATTTCATATGAAAATGGTTCATCATGCCACACAAGAGTGTTTTCCTTAATGATATCCTCACCATTGATGCTTAATTTTGTATAATCAATATAAACAGGATATCGTTTATTGTTTTTATCTGAGGCATTCACTCCCCGCAATTTAATTGACAGCTCACCGTCACCAATGCATTTTACCTTAACATCAAGATATCCTGCAGTACTTTCAATAAGACATCCTGCACCTTCATCATCTTTAAGCCATAGCGGGAAATCCAATTTCGAAGACTTGTCCGAGTTTTCAATTACTTCAACCGCATTGTCCGGAGAGTTATTGTTTTTGATATCTATCCTTCCGGTCATGAATTTTGATACCAATAGTGGAAATTCAGGATTGACATTAAGATGGTTTTGTGATGTGACCTGATAAGTGTCATCCAAAAAGCTGTCAAACCAATCAGATACCAATTCATGATTGTTATTTTCATTGAAATTAATTGTATTAATCACCTTTACCAATGCAAATGCAGAAATCGCATCCTGAACCTGGAAATAACTTTTGCTTTCAATTGACTGAAAAATCAGATCATATACTTTTTCAGGAGTATATTTCTTCAATTCATATTTAAACAGCTTGGATTTGAAGACGTCTTTGAGATATTTGTTAATGTCATGCCAACTGATTTTTTTATTGTTTTTCATTACAGGTGTACTTTTTTCACTCTCAACTTTAGACAGATAACTGTATTCCTTTGGAGTGTATGGGTAAATCTCATTAATCTTTTTGGCGTATTCTATGGTTTCAGGGTTGAATTCACGACCTCCTTCAACTTCAAATTCCATAAGTTGCGGCCAATATCTGACAAATATCAATGTCATCAGCAATGAATTGTCCTTGCATTCTGCTGTATTTATTTTTAGTTTGAACAAATCAGGGTCAATCAATGGAGATAATGCCAGATTATTTGACATGTAGTTTTCAACTGTCAGTTTTCCAAAGTGATTTCTGAGCCTTGTTTCCTTGTAATAGCTCCACTGAAAAGTATCTTCCTTGATATCGGGATTCCTTCTTTTTACCTCTTCAAGGCTTTCTGTGATTATTCTTTCTGTAGATTCCACAAATGAAGGTTCAAATCTTCTGGACCTGTTGACAATGTTGGTAATATGAGAAAACGCATTTCCTTTAGGCCATCCACGACTTATCCCTCCACCCATACCTGTAATCATATAAATAGGGTCTTGAGGTCGAATAAGTTTGAAGTTAAGCTGATTGTTGAAACCTAACTTGACATAACATGAAATGTCAATAACTGACTGAACGTCAGGATAATTGTAATAGTTGACATCCAAATCTGTGTTTAATTTGAAGCCATATTCATCAGCTATAATGGATGCTATTCTGAAATCCTCATCATGGTTGTGCTGGTCATTGTCAATGGAATGCACCCTTATTGAGTTCATATCAATGTTGGCTGTCAGCACCAGCGGCATAATCATTCTTGTGTCAAATCCACCGCTTAAATCAAGAGATATGTTGTTGGTCTTTTGTTTGAGGCCTCTTATAATTTCAACCCATTTAAAAAACCATTTATCCAAAGTTTTAAGCCCTTCCTCACTGTCAATATCAATAGAACTTTCATTTAACTTTATTTCTTCAAATGACAATTCTCTTGAGGTGAGGTCAATGTGGACTTTAGTATTTCTGGAAATGCAAATAATTTCATTCACCAGTGTCTTTTCATAAATAAGCGATGATAATGTCTTTGGAAGCAGTGAAATATATGCATAGTCCATGTTTAAGGTCATTTCATGATTAAATTTAAGATATTCAACTAGCTTTATAAATGAATTTGATACCGCAAAGTAACCATCCTTTTGGTATACATAAACACCGTAAGATCCAATTACATCCTGTGATATGATAATCTCATCATCTTTTTTCTCAATTAAGACAAAAACCCCTATATCCTCAAAATTAGAATATTCTGTTATGTCATTATCCTGTACGACTTGACTATTCTGAAGAGCAAAACCATATAATCGATTTTCAATATCATCAAGATTATCCGAATCTATTATAAAGAATTCATGGTCTATTATTTTTTTAGCTAACATATTATCTTAAAACAGTTTTAGAATTGAAAGTTATCATTAACTTCCCTGAGTCTTCTTTTCATCTCTTCAAATACTTCCAATGCATCTGTAGCATATCTGAGTTGTTCTATTCTTGGATGTCTGTGAACTGCCTTTGGAACACTTAAATAATCCCCATATACAGATTTCAAATAAGTGTGCGGATCATTTGGAGCAGGGAATACTTTTTCACCATAAGGCAATTCTTTTAAAGGAAATACTGTATCATAATCTAAAACCATCAACTTGTAAATGTTATTCTTTCCGAATGCTCCTTCAACGCCAGGAACAACATACTGTGCCTTATCCATATTGAGATTTAAATCTTCATATAATCTTTTCAAAGTAGTTTCATAGTCTACATTGTTTCCTATGTTGCGATAATATCTTCTTTTGGATTCATAATATTCATCGCCAAATGAATCCTTGTTGTAGTCATTTAGAAAATCATAAGGGAAGACATCCACTCCTGCTAGCCTCGGAGTTTTTCCAGTGCTGACTTCATGCCTTACATAAAGCTGCAAAAATTTTCCAATTTCCATTCCCTCAAATTTGAGAGGTCTGTATAATATTTGAATAATGTCATTAAGTCCATGAAGTTCAACTTCCTTTTCAATAACAGAACATAATTTGATATAGTCTTTCCTCATCATTCCAATGTCAGTGTCATCATCCCAAGGAACAAAATAACCGTGCCTTACAGCACCTAAAAGATTTCCAGCTTCAAGCCACCATTCCAAATCGTATTTCTTGTTGATATTAGCTATGAAAGTCATCAGTTCTACACATAACTTTTGAATATTATCCAATAACGGATTTGGTTTGTTCAATTCATAGTCAATAAATATCTTATTGAACAGAAAATTGGCGGAATTAATATATTCGTCATTCCTTTTTTTATATCTGTTGAACTCCTTCTGTAATTTGGCAACTTGAGGATGCAGATTTTCGGTAGAAACATCATGATGCTTTTCATAATAATCTTTATAAAAATTATAGCTGTTACTTCTTCTTAATATTATTTCTTCAATTCTTTTTTTGAGTCCCACTATTAATCATCCTCATTCAAATTTTTAGCTAAGACAAAGCCTTTAAATAGCTCCAAATCCTCTTTTGTTGTGATTTTAATATTAATCTGATTGCTTTTGGACAAATATATTTCCCTACCCATCAGATACATCAATGTGGTAGTATGAGGTTCCACTTTATCGATTAGGTCTTTTTCAATAGCTTCATCAAACATCTGGGTTACATATGAAAATTTGAAACACTGAGGGCAGTTGTGTATCATGACCTGATCCCTGTCAATCCAGTTTAGTGACTTATCACCGTCATTGCTTCCCAAAAGCAGGGGAGATGAAATTGCCGGTGAAGAATTTCCCTTCAATTCACAAACTCTGATTGCATCGGAAATAATGTCTGGAGAAACAAACGGTGAGGCACCATAATGAACCATTACAATATCATCGTCAGATATTTTGCCTTTTAAGTTATAAACTCCATTAATAACTGAATGCTGGAAATCCTTTCCACCCGGAGTAATCCATTTGACCTTATCCAATCCGTATTCGTCAACTAATCCCTTCAAGTAGTCAATGTGACTTTCTATACACACTACTTCAATGGCATCTATTTCGGGGTGATTTTGAAAAGCTTCAATGGTGTATACAAGAACAGGCTTTCCCAATATTTCAATGAATTGCTTTGGTCTATCAGCACCTACCCTTGAGCCTACTCCTCCAGCCAGTATAATAGGTATGTTCATTTTATAGCTCCTTATAACTTTCAATTACTTCATCAATATTGTCAACAATATATCTGTATGATGTCAAAAAGAAGAAACCATCCTCTTCACCTACACTACCTTTAAACAGACCCCAACTGATCCAATATAATGCATTTAAGATGGATTGGCCCATTGCATGTCTGTGTTCCAATTCGGTTAATTCACGTCCGTAATATGCCTTTAACAGATATTCCCTGACCTCCTCGCCATATTCATATCTGGTAAAAATACTGCAGATGTCATTTGCAGGGTCATTTATGCCTGAATATTCCCAGTCAATCAGGTAGAAATCACCTTCAGCAGTGGAAATGAAATTCGGTTCATAAACGTCATGATGGCTAACTACAAGCTCTATTCCATACTTCTCCCTTTCAGCTTTGACATATTCATCAACCTGGTCAATCTTGGCGAAGAGTTCCTCAAATTCCTTAAACAGATTTCCTTTTGTTGCACAGGCAAGGCCTATCAATCTTTTGGATTCTGCAACATTATCAAAAATCTTTGCCTCTTCTGACAACGGTATTTCATGTGTCTTATGGAGAGCATCAATAACCTGCTGCAGATGCATTTCGTTTTCCAAAATTGTACAAGGAATAATGTTCTGGATGAAATATGAAACTTTCCATCCTGAAGGGTCAATATAAATTAATGATTTGTCCAATCCGTATTCTTTAGCCATATTTTGAGTATATACTTCAGTACGTCTGTCTATCAGATTGTCTGCAGTTCCGCCAGGATGCCTGTATACATATTCAACATCATGAAGAGAGAATTTGAAAGAGGCATTTGTCAATCCCGCCTTGATGATTTCAATGTTTTTTATTTCATTAGGATTGCATTTGAAAACAGTGCAAATGTTTTCAATAATTTCGGAATCAACATTCAATAAGAAATCGGAATCGAACTGTCTTAAATCGTCAATGTCTTCGAATTCAAGAATATCATCTTTTTCGAATTCCTTCAAATACAGGGTCAAGTCCTTAATGTGGGTTGCATAGAATTCTTCCCAAAACATGTTTGCAACACCGAAGTTTTTGATTTCATTTTCCATGAAACGGCTAAATCTTTTTGAGAAATCTTCATTAAAATAGGCATGACCTACCATTGCCATGCTGTCCTTTCCTCCAATGTAACATCCGGTTATGACGTCGGCATCTGAATAATCAACAGAAAATTCTAGAAAATCATCATCCAAATATGTACAAGCCCTATAAGATCGGTTATCTTTATTATCATCAAGGAAAGGATTTTCCAGGAAGTAATGGTCAGCGCAGCAAATAAAAGAATTTTTCAGGTATTGGCGTGAAACATATAATGAATAGATATTACCAAAATGGCCATAAGTATTGTTAATGAGCAGTTTTACCTGAGGATATTTATACTCCAAATAGAAAAACTTCTCTTTCATGTAGCCGATTACAATATAAATTTCATTTACTCCGGCTTCAATAAGTTGCTCAATTTGACGTTCGATTAAAATTTCTCCCCTTACAATGAAAAGTCCTTTTGGTTTTTCATATGTAAATGGAGCAAATCTGTTTGACTTTCCCGCAGCCATAATTATTGCATTTTTCTCCAAAAGAATAACCCCTATTAATTAATTTTATATAAGAATCTATTTCTTATTATTTTTAAATATTATTGAAAATAGCCTAAAAATAGTTAAAATAATTAATTTCTATAATATTACAACTATAAAAACAAAGAATATTACTAAAGCACATAAGCAACAAGCAAGGTTGCTGTTGAAGTCTTTATTTTCATTGGAGTTTTTGGAATTGTTCAGTGATGTTGAAGAAATAGTATACTTTTCCTCATTTTCATAAACATCAGCCAGCTTAATTGCAACCCAAACTGACCTGATGATGCCTACAAATAAAAGCAAAACAGCCAAAAGTAAAATCAGCATGCTCTGATTCATCGGTATTACGCTTGGGGCTCCGAACAATGCATAGAATACGAAATATAAAAACCATGGAAGTTCATACATTACACCTTCCAGAAGCCAATTCTTGTTATTGTATTTCACTGCGATGTAAATGAATCCGAATCCATTTAAAAACATTATAAATGAAAGGATTACCCACCATGATTTTTTAATTTTTTCAAATACGTTCATGTTATTCAATTAAGCTGCTGTTTTTTGTTTCAATTTTATCTACAACTTTCTGACCGTCCATTGCCATGTCACTGAACATGTCTATTGTTTCCTTCATTTTAGGAAGTGCCTGTTCTTTGTAGATGCTTACATCTTCAATAGCCTGAAGAGCTTCTGCAAATGATGCCTTTAACACGTCAGGTGAAATCATGGTTTCTGCACTGTGTTTTTGGATTTCGCTTCCCTGCTCTTTAAGCATGTGTGAAGTTGTCTCGATGATGTTTTCTGTTGTGGCATTGAGGATGTTGATTTTATCCATTACAATCTTCTGGTCATAAAGGGCGCTTGCCACCATAACACCTGTTCTTAAAGCTGACAGGGTGACGTTTTTAGCACGGTAAACTCCACGGATAAGTTCCTTGTTGTTTCTTCTAATTACATTCAATGATACTATTCCCTGCTGATTTACAACAATCATCTGCTGCATATCCATAATCCTTTGCCTGAGAGGGAAAAGAATTTCCTCTTTTACGAATTTGATTTTATCTGCAGGAACTCCATTTATTTCCGCTTCCTGGATTTGGGCTTCGATTGACTCATCCATCTTTTTACCGAGTTCAATGTCTGCCATCAGTTTGTTTGTTACTTCTCTTAGGTAGTTTTCCTCATTCAAAAGAGTTGTATTGTCGTTCTGTAAAACTTTGCTGCTGTGGTCCAGTGACTCAACAATGTTGGAAATGGCTCCTTCTGCCTTTTCATATTTTTCAAAGTATTTTCTGACAGGATTTAAAAGGTCGCCTAAAAATCCTTTTTTTGTAAAGTCAACTTTGCTTGGATCAAGGTCTTTCATCTGTCTGTCAAGTTCAGCCAGTTTGTCACCGATGTTTTCAGCATCTTTTCCTCCTTTGGAAAGGTCAACGAATCTTGTAGCCAGCATCTCATTTCTGCCTGCTGATTTTGACATGTCAGACAAACCGAATGATTCTAATGGTTTTAAGATGCTTTCCCTTTCATGAGGGTCATTCAAATCAGCGTCAAAAATTGCAACAGCATTGTCTTTAGCCTGATTTTTCAGATTGGAATTTTCCAATTTTTTCTCTTCCTCTTTTAATGTTGTTTCAACATCGCTTTTGATTTCATCTATATCTAATGAGAATTCAGCCATTTTTTTCACCCTAATTTAAATAATCGATTTTACCTATATCTATTTTTGAAGTAAAGTTATCTATAACTTTTCCGTCTTTTATAATTTCTACATTAACATGATCAGGATTAGGTTTCTTGTATGTAGTATAATATCCGAAACTTATGGAGTAATCGGTATCGTAGTAGACATTTGCCAATGTTTCGGTTTCATGACCTATTTCAGTATTGTTCTTGTCCATGTATGTTGTTTTTATGTTATATCCTTTTAAATCTGATGGAACCTTGTTGAATATTGCTTCGGTATATAAAGCGTAGGATGTTTTTCCTGAACTTTCACCATCCCATCCGTCAACGTTGGATATTGTCAGGTCAACTTCATGTTTTGGTGCGTCATCTGCAGTATCTGAATTGTCATTTCCTCCAAATCCCATGGAAAGAAATATTCCTGCTCCCACTACAATAACAATAGCTATCAAAACTAAAAATATTTTTCCGTCAGAGAAAAGTCCTCCTCCGCTTTTTGATGCGCCGCTTGAACTGTCGAAAAAGTCATGTCCGCAATTTGCGCAGAAATGAGCATCCTGAGGAACAAATTCTCCACATTCTGGACATTTTTTGGTCATTTTAATCACTCTTTATAATCCTTAACTGAACTGATTAGGTCTTCCATATCATCCAGTAAGACCTGAACCTCACCCTGTGACTCTGAGTCCGAATTGATGTTTATAACCAGTTCGTTTGTCAAATCCTCTATCTGATTTATAATCTTTTTCATGGAATCTATTTTATTTTCAATCTCCTGTCTGATTCTTGGTGTATCTTCCACAGCCAAATCTATGATGTTTGATGCAGTATCCGCCTGAGAGTAAAATAGCTTGTTGCAGCTGTCCACCATTTTAATGAACTTGTCATATGTTATTTGAGGCGGCTTGAATTTCTTTTCAATTAGCTGTCTTACTACATTCTCCTTGACTTCAAATAGAACCTTTAGATTGCTGATTTCATTTTCATATTTGTCCAAAGATTCAATATGATTATCCTCAATAACTTCCGCATTTACGTTTTCATCTGCAGATTTCTTGGCAGTGGTTTTTTTATCCTGTGAAACTTTAGACGGTCTTTTCCTTTTGATATTGAATATGCGGTATGCATATACCAACGGAACTATAAAGAGAACTAAAAGGATTACCGCAAACAATAAGTTCCTGATAAACAGTACTGGGATGGTTATAACTATTAAAATCAAATAATAAAAACTTAAAAGCCATGGTAGTGATTCATGCACAAGCAATACATCTGACACATCACCAATGCCCCTGTCCAGTCTGATTTGTGAAGCTGCCCTTGAATCAGGTGCATACTGCATTATCTCACTGTCACTAAGGATGCCTTGCCTAGGCTCAATAACATATTTAACTTCAGATAATGTTTCAACACAGCTAATTAAGTTTCCTTCACAGTCATGTGCCCTGGATTGCTTAAATGTCAGAGGTGTTGTAAGTCTTTTGATTTCCTGTGCCTTTGTAATTTTTGAAGTCATATTGCATATCACCAATGATTAATATTATTGCATTAACACTTTTTAAATATATGTATTAATATTGTTATTAATCATCGAATTGCTTTTCAAGCAAAATTGTTACAGGACCATTGTTCAGTAGGTCCACTTTCATGAATGCTCCGAAAACTCCTGTTTCGACTTCGACATATTCACGGCACTTTTCGACAAAGTAATCGAACAGTTCTGTTGCCCTGTCCGGTGCCAAAGCCCTGTGAAATGATGGCCTGTACTTTTTGACCTTGCCGTATAATGTGAATTGAGGAACAAGCAGCAGCTTTCCCCCAACATCAATTACGGACCTGTTCATGCGCCCGTCATCATCTGCAAATACCCTTAACTTGGCCACTTTACGAGCAAGATAATCGGCTTCCCTATGTGTGTCGTTTTCACCGAATCCGACCAGAACCATCAGACCTTCATCAATACGCCCCGTGATTTCTCCTTCTACTTCAACACTTGCATGTGTTACTCGTTGAACTACCAGTTTCATTTTGCAAATTCTCCTAAGAAATTGACCGGTTCGTCTCTTTTTGACCTTTCATAATATTCCGCTGTTGCTGAAAACAATGCGTCTCCTGCTGAGTTGAGTGCTGTTTCACAGGAATCCTGAATTACTCCTATGATGAATCCGACCGCCACTGCCTGCATGGAAATATCGGCAGATATTCCGAAAAGAGAACATGCCATTGGAATAAGAAGAAGTGATCCTCCTGCAACTCCTGATGAACCGCATGCACCCAGTGTGGATATTATGCACAGTACAACCGCTAAAGGAAGTGCGACATGAATTCCGATTGTATGACATACGGCAAGTGTCATTACAGTAATTGTTACTGCCGCACCTTCCATGTTGATTGTGGAACCTAAAGGAATACTTATTGAATAGAAATCCTTGTCAAGACCCAGTTTTCTGCACAGTTCCATATTTACAGGAACGTTAGCTGCTGAACTTCTTGAGAAAAATGCAGTGATTCCACTTTCCCTAAGACATGTCAATACCAACGGATAAGGATTGCGCTTCAGTGTAAATCCTGCTATCAGAGGATCTGTGACAAAGGCAACGAATGCAATGCATCCAACCAAAAGAAGAATCAGCTGACCGTATTGGGTGAAAATTCCAAGTCCACTTTCGGAAACTGAAGTGAATACCAAACCCATTACACCGAAGGGTGCACATTGGATGATTGCACGGACAACTCTTGTAATCGCTTCTGCAAAATCGGACATGACCGCTTTGGTTCCAGTGATTGCGACATTCTTAAGGGCCAAGCCCACAACAACTGACCAGAATAATATTCCAAGATATTCCCCTTCTGTCAATGATTTTAAAGGATTCTGGAAAATATTCAGAAGAAGATTTGTAACTATCTCTTCAAGCCCGCTTGGAGCTGTAACATTGCTGACTGAAGACAAATGCATTGAAACCGGAAACATGTAACTTCCGATGATGGCCACCATAGCTGCCAAAAAGGTACTGAACAGATATAATATAATTACTGTTTTAAATCTGTCTGCAATTCCGCTTTTAGCCTTTGAAATAGCTGAACAAACCAATATAAATACCAATATAGGTGCTATAGCTTTTAAGGCACTTACAAACAATTGCCCCGGCAAACCTATTATATCGTATTGTGGAACGAATATTCCCAGGATTGCACCGATAATCAAACCGATGACAATTCTTAAAATAAGACTTGTTTCAGTCCATTTTTTAATAATGCTCATTCAATCCACCTAAACTACAAATTCAGACTATCTAAGACTTCGTCTGTTGTTTCTTTTACAACATTTGCGGCTTCTTGGAACTGTTTGAGTTCATAATCATTCATATGAAGTGGAACAATCATTGCTACGCCCTTTTTAGACAATACAGCAGGCACACCCAATGACACATCCCAAACATCACCAATTTCACCTTCTAGAAATGCTGAAACAGTAAGCAGTTTGTGGGAATCTGTAATTATTGTAGATATCAAATTTGAAATAGCGAATGAAGGACCGTATTCTGTCGCTCCCTTTTTAGAAATTATAGTGTTTCCAGCTTTTTTAAGTCTGTTTATTAATCTTGGAACTTCCATGTCAACGCTTTTTACGAAATACTTTAATGGAATACCACCAATGGTTGTTGAACTTAAAAGAGGAACCATATGGTCCCCATGTTCACCGATAACCCTTGTGTGAACTTCTGAACTGTTAATGTTAATCTGCCTTGAGAAGTAAGCTTTAAGTCTCAAGGAGTCAAGGTGATTTCCAATACCGATTACCTTGGTTTTCTTAAATCCTGATGCCTTCAATGCGACTGTTGTCATAACATCAACAGGATTTGTAGCTACCATCAAAATGCAATCAGGTGCATGTATCGCTACATTGCGTGCATATTCATAGACTATTTCACCGTTTGGTATTGCCAGATCACGTCTGTTCATTCCCTCTTCACGATGAATTCCAGCTGTTATCAATACGATTGCAGAATCTTTAAGGTCATTGTAATCTGATGACGGTGTTAGCTTGCAATCAATGTCCTCTGCGGCCAATGCATCATACATGTCAAATGTTTCCCCCCTTGCCTTTTCAACACTTTGAGGCCTTGCAAAAAATACTATTTCATCTACAGTATCGGCTCTTGCAAGTGTGAATGCAACATTTTTTCCAATAATGCCTGTTGACCCCATTATTGTTACTTTTACCATAATGTTAATATTAGTTTTTAATATAAAAATAGTTAACTAACATAATAAAATAATAAAATAATCCTAAAATAAATTAAAAAAATTTTAAACATTTCTAAGTTTTTTTAAGTAAAAATACGGTTTTGTTAAACCAGCAATAGTTTTAAATAAGTAAAACAAAGTAATATCTAATAAATGAGGTTGAAAATATGGAAGACAGCGAACTGAAAATGGAAACTAAATGTTATGATGCCAATGAATACGGATATCTGTATGGGCTTAACAAAAAAATACCTGATGAGGAATTTGAAAAGGTTAAACCTTATTTTAGAAAATTCAAAAGGATGGACTTTGTAGAAGGTAACGTCCAGGTTACAGGAAGACCTGAAGGATGGAGATGCCTTGAAAAAGATGTCGCTAAAGTTGAAGAAATTCTTGGTATTACAAACACACTGGAAAAAAGGCAGAATAAAATAAAAGAAGCATTCGCAGACCCGATTAAAAAGGCAAATCTGAAAGACAAGTCATATGAATGGCTGACAATGCTGTTTCAAAAAACAGGAACACGTCCTCAGCAGGACCTATCCAGACTGGCTGTCCATTCAACAAAAATATATGATCCTCTTGATAGCTTCAAGAACGGGGCAAAGGACGGTGAAGGGGAACTTTTCATATACACTCCACACGGAATGTGGTACATCATCAACAATAGCGGCGAGTATTCTGACTTAAGCCTGAACAATGTCAAAACACCACAGGGCGGAGCAATCGGCCACAGACTGATGTATGACGATTTGATTGACAGATTAATTAGAATATATACTGAAGAAAATGAATACAGCGGTGAAAAATTATACTGATTTTTCACCATCATTTAAATAAAATATAAAGTGAAACAGCCATCAAAATCACCACAACAACTATTGCCAGAATCCAGTTAACGAAAGCATAGATTAAAGCACCTATTAAAAAAATTATCAGATATACAAAAACGGCAATATTGCTTTTGTGATATATTGAATTTATGCGGCCGATGGAATTGTTATCAAGTTTCAAACCGCAGTTGCTGCATATCCTTTCCTGAGGAGAAATTATCTTGTTGCAGTTAGGGCATCTATCTACTGACATGATTAATAATTATATATTCAAATCAATTAAATATTTTATTGATAAACTACAAACATTTAATTTAATTATTATAAGGTGGTTTAATTATATGCAAAAAATTGTAAATGCACATTGTCACATTTATCCGGAAAAGATAGCTGATAAGGCAGTACTTGGAATAAGAGATTTCTATGATTTGGACATGTCACTGAACGGAAAGCTTGATGATTTAATCAGGGACGGCAGTGAAGTTGGAGTAACACACTATCTTGTCCATTCAGTTGCAACAACACCAAAACAGGTGAAATCAATTAATGAATTCATTGCAGAGTCAGTCAATATGCATCCGGACATTTTCACAGGTTTCGGAACACTTCACCCTGACAGTAATGACATTCAGGGAGATTTTGACCACCTCATTGAACTTGGCCTTAAAGGAGTCAAACTGCATCCTGATTTCCAGAGATTTGCAATGAACGAAGAGCGTGCATTCAAAATCGGTGAAGTGGTAAGCGAAGGTGAAGTTCCTATGCTTGTTCACTGCGGTGATTTCAGATACAACTTCTCAAATCCAGACCAGATTAAACCATTTTTAGACAAGTTCCCTGATATTCCTTTTATCGGAGCTCATTTTGCAGGCTGGAGCATATGGGAAGAGGCAACAGAAAAGCTTGCAGGCGCTCCTAACCTCTATGTCGATTTAAGTTCAAGCCTGTATGCACTGTCCAGTGAAAAGGCACTTGAGCTGATACATGCTTATGGTGCAGATAGGGTTTTATGGGGTACAGACTATCCGATGTGGGAATCAAAAAGCGAAATGGAATACTTCAATAAAATCGACCTTACAGAAAAAGAAAGATCCCAGATTCTTTGGGAAAATGCATATAAACTTTTAGGATTGGACTGAAAGTTTATATTTTTTTATTTTGCACCACCAGATTATTCAGATTTGAAATTCTGCCACAGCCAGCCATTATCAACCCATATAAATCACCACTTCATATATTATACCTATACGGTTGATAAAATTAATTAAAATAATATTTAAATATAATGAAAAACAATGAAAAGTTATATTGAAAAACCATCCTAAAAAATACCTAAATGTCATGTCAATAATTTTTGATAATATTTAATTTTTGTTTAAATTTAGTATTTATTGATTTTAACAGTTAAAGTTTGTCTAAACAAAATTTTAACCATTTTAAAAACATTTATATACCAAATAAGCCCTTATATTAATTTAATGATAAAATATTTTAGTTTAATTACTAATATAGGAGGTCCACTATGACTACCTCAAACCCGATACAGATTATATTAAACCAAAATAAACCCGACCAGAAAATGGTTGGAATAGACATTATCAAAAGTCCGATGAAATATGAGCTATTAGACCTGCTTAGGCATGATGAGATGAATTTTGATGAAATAGTTGAAAACACATCAAAATCAAAAGCCAGCGTATCTATGCACCTAAGAGATTTACGAGAAGAGGGTATTGTAGACTATAAAGCAGACCCGACAGATAATCGAAAAAAGATTTTTTACTTAAAATCTGATTTTCTAGGATCAATTGATTCCAATAAAATCAAAAAAGCACAAAAAGACCAGACAGAAATTTTAATCAGCGATTTTGAAGACAATGATGAAGTAGACTACACTACCCTCTTAACTCATATATTCAAGTCATTACTGATGGAATACGGAATGGATATGTCTCCGATATTGCAGAAACTCGGAAATCATATTGGAGAATACATATTCAACCAACTATATGATGAGGATCTTGAGATATTTGCAGACAATATCTCATCCTACTGGCAGAAAAACAAGCTTGGAAAACTATATTTTAAAATGGGGGCAATAATCAAGGTAACCTGCATTGACTGTTTTGAATCAAGAAGCATGCAAAAATCAGGAACTCCAATATGCAATATCGAAAAGGGAATCCTTGAAACCCTATTCAATAAATTCTTTAAACTTGACCTTAACATTGAGGAAATACAGTGCTACGCAATGGGAGACGAAAAGTGCGTTTTTGAGATTCAACCTTAAACAGGGGATATAATGACAACCATAAAAGAAATACTGCTGAAAAAAATCGAAGATTACAAAAAGGCACAATTACTTCAAACAATACTGCTTGAGCAAGGTTTCAAATGTTTTGTTGAAGTCGATTCGAAATTCGTCAGAATTGAGGAACTGGACAACAATATCTCATTAACAGACAAGAAACTTTCAGAAATTCTGGAAATAAACCATATACAATCTGCCAAAATTAGAACTGAAATAGGGATGTACAATGTTTTCTACATCCCTATCCCCTGTTAAAAGCATTTACTGCAGGGCCTGTTAGAAGGCCTTCTGAAATCATGTCCTCAACCTCATCCCAGCTGAACCATCCGAAGTCATCATGCTCCCTGCTTATTTTCACATCATCGCTTTCGCATGTTACCTTCATAATCAGCTGAATAGATTTAACCTCTTCAGATGTTTTGCATGCAGTGTAATCATGTCTTACAACATTATACAATGATACGACATCCACATCAAGGCCTGTTTCTTCAAGATATTCCCTCTTTAAAGCTTCGTCAAAAAATTCGCATTTTTTAACTTTTCCTCCGGGAAGTTCCCATCTTCCTGCATCATGAGCAGATTTTGACCTGATTTTTAAAAGTAAAACTTTACCATTGAACTCGCAAATTCCTCTTACCGCTAATCCCCACATAGTCACCATATTAAAATACTCTCCTAATATTACGTATAAATCTTTCAATAGATTTTATGAAATTCAATGCATTTAAATTATATCCCTCATCATACCTGTACTTGGAATAGAGCAGCAGCACTATAGTTATCAATATCAGGACAGTGGAAATAATCATCATAATATTGATTGTTTTAACCAAATCAACTATTTCATCCATTATAGTAACCTGATTGCCCATAATCAATGTAAAAACAACTGTGAAAATTGCTATACTGCATGTTTTTCCCAATTCTTTGGATGTAGTTAAAATAGATGTTGCATCGCTTACATCCTCATCCTCAACTGTTGTAAGTGCAAATCTGTTGTTCGGCGGTGAAAACATTGCATGACCTATACCCTGTAAAACAAGAATTATAATCAGCATGTAAAACGGCAACTGATCTACATGATATAACATTATCATTACACAAAAGAGTATTGACATTGCAATAGCTGAAAGCATTCTGGAATCATATTTATCCGCCCATCTACCTGAAAACGGTGATACGAATACCATCACTATAGGGGTTGTGAAAAGTATAAATCCCGCCATATAGGGTTCGAAATTCAGATATATCTGAAGATAAAAGTTTACAAGATAAGTGGATATGAAAGTTGTGAAGTATGACACGAATGCCGCAAAATCTGCAACCATCAGCTTGAAATTCTTAAGAAGCTTTAAATTTATTAAAGGATATTCTTTTTTCTTTTCTATTTTTAAAAGAACAACGAACAGAACAATGCTTAAAACAAACATAAAAATACCAGTTTCATCAACATCATTCAAACCAACGATAAACAATACCATTGCAACAATATAAATCAGTGCCCCCAATTTATCTATAGGATGGCTTTCACCTATCCATTCCTTGTCTACTTTTAGAAACATCAGCAATATCAGTATGCAGATTGGAATGCTGAAAAAGAAAACATATCTCCATGAAACCAGTGAGATTAATCCTGCAATTGTCGGTGCCGCTGTCATTCCTATATATCCGCTTGCTCCGACAATTCCCAGAGCAACACCGAGACGGTCTTCAGAAATCTGATTTACAACTATCAGATATATGCTAATAAGCAAAGCTGAAATTCCCATTCCCTGAATGATTCTAGAAAGAATAAGCATGAACGGTTCATAAGAAATAATGGATAACATCAGACCTGCAATCAGCAGCATAATATTAATTATTGTGAACTTTTTGACACCCTGCTGTGCAATAACCTTTCCTAAAGGAACTGATAATGATATGATTATAATTAAAAACGCTAGGGACATCCAGTTCAGCATGTCAATGTTGAGACCTAATTCCATTGAAATATCAGGTAATATTACTGATACCATATTGTTTACGAAAGTTGCTGTAAACTGGATTAAAGCAGCAATAATGATAATATATCTGTCTTCTATCTTCTTATTCATCAGTGAACCTCATTCAATTAAAAGAATTTTTAAAAGCAAAAACTCCTTAATAATATGATGTTGAATGTATAAAATAGTATCCTTGCCTGTATAAATGATATTAAACAGATGGAAAAAATGTTGGAAAAATAAATAAAAAAAATTAAAAAAGGGATGAAACCCCTTTATTTCATAGCTTTCTCAATAGCAACTGCAACAGCTACAGATGCTCCGACCATCGGGTTGTTTCCCATACCTATCAATCCCATCATTTCAACGTGGGCTGGTACGGAAGATGATCCTGCAAACTGAGCATCGGAGTGCATTCTTCCCAAAGTATCGGTCATACCGTATGAAGCAGGTCCTGCTGCCATGTTGTCCGGGTGTAGAGTCCTACCGGTTCCTCCACCGGATGCAACTGAGAAGTATTTTTTACCCTGCAGGATGCATTCTTTTTTATATGTTCCTGCTACAGGATGCTGGAAACGTGTTGGATTTGTTGAGTTACCAGTAATTGATACGTCAACGCCTTCCAAATGCATGATTGCAACACCTTCACGCACATCATCTGCACCGTAACATCTTACTTTTGCCCTTTCACCGTCAGAATAAGCTTTTTCTTTAACTACTTTAACTTCACCGGTGAAGTAATCAAATTCAGTTTCAACATGTGTAAATCCGTTGATTCTTGAAATGATTAATGCAGCATCTTTTCCAAGCCCGTTTAAAATTACCCTTAACGGTTTTTCCCTGACTTCATTAGCTGAATTTGCAATACCTATTGCTCCTTCAGCAGCTGCGAAACTTTCGTGACCTGCAAGAAATGCAAAACATTCACTTTCATCACTTAAAAGCATTGATGCAAGGTTTCCATGACCTAATCCCACTTGCCTGTCATCAGCCACACTTCCAGGAATGCAGAATGCCTGAAGTCCTTCACCTATTGCCTTTGCAGCATCGGAAGCCTTTACACATCCTTGTTTTATTGCAATAGCTGCTCCGAGAGTGTATGCCCAGCATGCGTTTTCAAAACAGATTGGCTGAACACCTTTAACAATTTCATAAGGGTCAAATCCTTTGTCGAGACATATTTGTTTTGCCTCCTGAAGGTCTTTGATGCCGTATTTTTCTAAAACAGGAATGATCTGATCAATTCTTCTTTCATAACTTTCAAATAAACTCATAATATCACTCCTTTCTAGGGTCTATTTTCTTAGCTGCATCGTCGAATCTTCCGTATTGACCTGTTGCCTTTTCAATAGCTTCAACAGGTTCAACACCGTCCTTGATTGCATCTAACATAACTCCTAAGTTAATGTACTTATAACCAATGATTTCATCATCTTCATCAAGGCCAATCTCTGTAATGTAACCTTCTGTAAGTTCAAGGTATCTTGGACCTTTTTCTTTTGTTGAAAAGATAGTTCCAACCTGACTTCTGTGACCTTTTCCCAAGTCCTCAAGACCTGCACCGATTTGAAGTCCTCCTTCTGAAAATGCAGACTGGGTTCTTCCGTATACGATTTGCAAGAAGAGTTCACGCATTGCAGTATTGATAGCATCGCAAACTAAATCAGTGTTCAAGGCTTCCAGAATAGTTTTTCCAACGAGGATTTCACCGGCCATTGCGGCGGAGTGAGTCATTCCGGAACATCCTAAAGTTTCAACCAATGCCTCTTCAATAATACCTTCCTTAATGTTTAAAGTTAGTTTACAACATCCTTGTTGCGGTGCACACCAGCCAATTCCATGAGTGAAACCGGAAATATCGGAAATCTCTTTGGCTTTGACCCATTTTCCCTCTTCAGGAATTGGAGCAGGGTCGTGATTTGCACCTTTGCGAACAAGACACATATTTTCAATTTCAGTTGAATATATCATCATTCTTCTCCAAAAAAATTTTACTAATACTATATATTGATTTTTTTAATTAAGTATTTTTGCAAACAGCTCATGTAAATAAAATATTACATAAATATTTAAGTATAATGAAAATTATAAACTTTTTTTGGTGATAACATGGATTTCATATTAGTTTTAGCAAATATTGAACCAAAAGAAGGTTGTCAAGATAGTCTTTTAGAAGTTTCCGACGAATTGATATTTGAAACTTTACAGGAAGAAGGAAATATCGATTATAAACTTTTAAAATCTACAAATGATGACTGTTTAACATTTGTTGAAAAATGGGAATCAGTTGATGCCCTTAAAAGACATATGGCTTCACCACACTTCTTAAACTTTGGAGAGGAAAGTGAAGAGTTTATTAAAGATATGACTATTCAAGTTATAGGTGCTGAAGAACTCAGCCTATAATCCTATTTTTTTATTTTATAATGTAGATTTACAACATCTGATTTTTTGAATTTAACAACATCTTTCATAATTCTTATTTCAGAATAATTTAAAAACAAGTTTTTTTAAGATACCTATAAAATTATAAAGGTATCTTTTAAGTATATCAATAAGAATCAAAAAGAAAAAATCAGTTAACTGTTATGCAATCATTCGGACATATTGCCACACATACCCTGCATCTTCTGCAAACCTGAGCATCACGGACTGATGACACCTCATCGACAATGATGAAAACATTGTTCGGACATGCAATTGAGCATTTCTCACACCCATCACAGTCATCAGTGTTAATGTCAATGTGTGAGTCCTCAACTTCTTCTGTTTTATTTTCCTTGTTTCTTTTAAAAAATGAACCTAAACCCATATTAATCCCCCTCATTCAACTTCTCTTCCAGTTCCTGAATTCTTTCCTCATATTTCTTTAATGAAGTTTTCAACTCTTTAATTTCAGTTTCAGGATCTGCATCCTCATCCGATTCATCATCCCTTGCTTCAGCTATAACCAGTCTGAAGAGAATTATTCCAATTACAGCCGCAAATGCCATAGGTGCATATAACACATAAACGATTTTGGAACCTGCTGTACCGAAATTCATTAAAAAGATTATCAGCATTTCCACACCAACAAACAGGAACATTAGAATAGCTGCCTGGTGGGTTCTTAAAAATCTTTTTCCATTCCAAAGATATATTGCACTTGCCAGAAATCCGCAGATGTATGTTGAAATGGCACATGGAACTGCAGTCTTACCGCCTACAAATAATCTGGCAGTACCTGCAACAATTGCTGTAGGAATTCCGACAATAGGACCTCCAAACATTCCTGCAATCATGATGGTCATGGTTCTCACGTTAGCTGAGAAATTTCCGTAATTAATTATGGCCACTGTTGAAAAGACTCCCAGTATTATGAAAATTACCATACATATAATCTGATCCCTGCGGGAATAATCCCTTAATATAAGAGCTCTCATCCATTTCAATTTGGTTGTCAGTATCATGATTATCAAAACAATAGCTAAAATCATGAACATGTCAATGAAAGGCTCTAAAAGAAGGAAATCATTAGCAATTGAATTAAAGTAAGATATGCATAGACTCAGCAAACCCATTATCAAAAGATATGCTATTTCATACAGTGCACTGTCTCCCAATGCCCTCAACTTAGGCAATCTTGAAGATATGAACCCAAATATAATTAAAACAGAAGCTATAGTAGCATAACCTTCTAAATCAGAAAATGTGAATTTTAAATTGCCGTTAAAAGAATATGTAAATAAAGCTATCCATAATATTACATTCAATATCAGCAATATCACAAATATGGCTTTAATCTTATTATCCAGCTTGTTAATTCTATTCATAAAGTTCCTCAAAACACCAGTTAATCAATTATTATTTTATCAAATCAACTATTTAAAAAATATTATTTTGAATGATTCTTTAACAAGAATTGAAAGTTTTAGAAAAAAAAACTAATTGGTAAAATAAATTAAAATAAAAAAAAGTAAATCCCTTAAGGGATTATAAGTTTTGGCTGTAAAACTCAGCAATCTTATCGAATGGGATTACATCTGTTTTATAGTATAAATCAGTGTGGACAGCATCAGGTATAATCATAAGTTCCTTGTTGTCCCCTGTTAATTTTGCAAATTCATCCTCTGAGAAATATCTGGAGTGAGCCTTTTCACCATGAATCATCAAGATTGGAGTTCTTATCTCATCTGAATATGCAATAATAGGCTGTGAGATGAATGACATGCATCCAGTGACATTCCATCCGTCATTGGAACCCGGTGATCTTGGGTGATAACCCAGTTCCTTGATGTAGAAGTTATGGTAGTCAACTACAAACTGTGGCAAATCATCAGTTAGCTCTTTGATAACTCCACCGGCTCTTGCGTATTCACCGTTTTTATAGTCTTCAGTTCTCTGATTGTTGAGAGCTACTTTCATCTCATATCTTGCATCTGCATTATCATCAGCATCATAGTATCCTTTAGCGTTGATACGTGTCATGTTGTACATTGTTGATGTTACTGTTGCCTTGATACGAGTATCGATTGATGCGGCGTTTAGTGCCATTCCTCCCCATCCACAGACTCCGCAGATTCCTATTCTTTCACTATCAACATCGTCATTTGTTGCCAAAAAGTCAACTGCAGCCTGGAAGTCTTCGGTATTTATGTCCGGAGATGCCATGAAACGAGGCTGTCCTCCGCTTTCACCGGTAAATGAAGGGTCAAAAGCTATTGTCAAAAATCCGTATTCGGCCAGTGTCTGAGCATACAGTCCTGAAACCTGCTCTTTAACGGCACCGAATGGTCCGCAGCATGCAACAGCCGGCAATTTTCCATCTGCATCCAATGGTTTGTAGAGGTCTGCGGCCAAAGTTATTCCGTATCTGTTAACAAAGGTTACCTTTTCATGATGTACTTTATCTGATTTTGGAAATACCTTGTCCCATTCTTCACATAATTCTAGTTTTTCGCATTTCATAAGTATCACTTACATTAAAATTAGGAACCATATTATTTAAAATGTTGTATTTGACAACAAAATATTGTTTTTCAAAAAATAATTTAAACAAAGCGATGTTGATTTTAATGCATTAAATTTAGTTTAATTAGAATTAAACCATTTATATGTAAGAAAAACCTAATTTAAAATAAAATCATTTGTTAAAATCAAATCCGATGAAAATATTTAACTGGAATTAGGTGATAATGTGAGTATAGAAACCCAAAAAAATAGAGATTTGTTTCTAAAAATCTGTTTTATGTATTTTTTTGAAAGAATACCAAGAATTAGATATTACTTACCACCCCAGAATAATCAAAACAAAAAAAATCAACAAACAAGAAGATTTAAAAACAATTAGAAACAAATTTGAACACAACATAATGTTAACTCCTATGGAATGCTCTTTAATTGTTACACTTCCCCTTTTTGAATTGAAAGAAAGCGAATCCCAGATAGTTGAAGAGATGTGTGAAAAAATTCATAAGAAAAATGTTTGCATTCCAGAAGATAAATTAGATGAAATAACAATGGGAATGTATCTAAACATACTTGAATACATTGACTTAGAAAAACAAGAAGAATTAATGGAGATGATAGATATGGCTGCAAAAACTGAAGGTATGATTGCAAAGATGAAAAGAGAAGAACGAGACAAGGGAATTGAAGAGGGAAAAGCTGAAGGTATTAAAGAAGATATAAAAGAAGGTATAAAAGAAGGAAAAACTAAAGGAGTTATACAAGGCCAAAAAAATATCATACTTGAATTGCTAAAAAACAATACTTTAAGCGAAGTTTCATCAATGATTAACAAAGATGAAAGCGAAATAAGAAAAATAGTTGGAATAGATTAGAATTAAATCTAATCTACTTTTTTTTGTTTAAAATTTTAAGCCTAATTCGTAAGCTTCTTTTAATTTGTCTTTCTGTTCTTCAGCTACAATTCCTGCAGGACCTGCACTGCCCGCATCAACATGACCTATTACATCATATCCCATAAATGTGAATGGTGAGAATTTGGTAAGTTCAATGTAGTCTGCATAGGTTCCTTCAGGCTGATTTTCAGTAAATATCAATGCTGCTTTACCGGATAAGCTTTTATCAGGGTTTTGACCGATTGCATAGAATCTGTCGATGATTAATTTACCTTGAGCAGTCATCTGACCATAGTAGATTGGTGTTGCAAATATTACACCATCAGCAGCAACGAGTTCATCGATTATTTTGTTTCCGTCATCTGCCCTTACACATTCAGGATGTTCAGCACAGTACATGCATGCTTTACATGGTGAGATATCGCAGCCTTCAAGGTAGTATTTTACTACTTCACCGCCGTTTTCTTCAATACCTTTTATCATTTCATCCATTAATACATCACAGTTTCCGCCTTTACGAGGACTTGCTTGAAGTGCTATAATTTTCATTTTTAATACTCTCCGATTGTTAAAGTGAACAGAACTTCACTTATTTATAATATTTATAAAAACTTATTTAAAATATTTTTTACAGATTTTAATCTATGAAATTGTCCAAATCAAAAGTCAACACATATCTTAAATGCCCCCGTGAGTTCAAGTTTCAGTATATTGATGAAATAGAAGTTAAACCCAACAAATACATGGCACTGGGAAGCGATGTTCATCTGATAGCTGAGAAGTTTACCGACAAGTTTGAGGACAATCTTGATGATGTGGATATTCAAAACGAATTGATCAAGGTTGCTAACGATTTGGACATAGGTTATGGTCTTGATGAGCATATTGACAATTTGGGACTGTTTTTTAAGGAAGTTTTTGTGGAAAATGACTATAAGCTGTTTTCAAATGAGGAATATCTCCTTGACAAGAAAAACAGGTTTTCAGGAATATGCGACATTATCCTTGAAGATGAAGATGGAAAGCTTACCGTTATTGACTACAAGACAAGCAATTCAAATTCCTTTTCAAAGTATCGTCTTGAATTGTGCTATTACAAATTGCTTGTTGAAAACGTGTATCACAAACCAGTTAACCGTGTTGGAGTGTTTTTTACAAAAAACGGACGTTTAAGGCTTCTTGATGTATGTGAAGAGGAAAACAAGCGAAAGAATTTATGCTATTCTGAAATTGATGATGCTGTTGATACTCTTCATGAAGTCCGTGATAAAATCAACAGAAAAGAGTTTCCGGCTAAAAAACAGTACTTATGCAGATACTGTACTTACAAACATATCTGTGATGATGAGTTTTATTTTTTCAGGTAAAAAAAAGAAAAGGAGAGTTAATTTTCATTAACTCATATATTTTTAAACATTGAATAGAATACAATATTGTTATAGTTTCCTTTTGCGGAATCGGCAGCTATTTTTTGAGCGAGATCTGCACTTTTTGCTATGAACTTGGTGTAAATCTGCTTTAAGGAAAATTCAATAAATTTGTCTTGAGTTATAGTTTTAATTCCATTGAAAGCATTACCAAAGGCAGAATATTGAATACCTCTGGATACTCCTTTCAAGACATCGCCCCAGAATCTGCTGTAATCCTGATTGTCATCTGCATAGATAAATCCTTCCATTGCACCTAAAGCACCGCCAACAATTGCATTAACACCCATTGAAATGAAGTTTGCAAGGGTTGCACCGGTTGCAGATATTGCGGCACCTATATTTGCGGTAATAATTGCTGTTGCAACCATTATAGAACCGCCAATAAGGTCCTTTTTCCAGGAAGCCATAGGATGCTTTTCAACAATCTTGTGAGCAGTTCCATAGATAACTACATCTTCTACAAAACCGTCCTTATTGTAAATGTCCACATTGGATTTTGAATCATATCCAGTATTGTCAGAGAACTTTGACATAAAGACTTTAGCTGTTGCGGTATTGTAGATTGCTCCACCATATTTAGCATAGTTGCCAGTGAAAGTGGAGTTAAATACATCCAATATTCCATTATTTACAATAGCTCCACCATAATCCGCCTTGAAATTATAGTCCACTATATTTTTATTGAATACGGAATTTCTGATTATCACATTACCTGAATTTTGAATAGCTATGTTGAATCCTTCAATTATCAGATTGTTTATTTCAACATGTGATCTTACAGTGTTGGTTAAGAACTGTGTTGTATCATCATTTTTCGGATTTTGAACAAATATTTTTGCACCGTTACCGTTCAGTATAACTCTTCCGTAATCCGCATCAAACATGCTTTTGGAATTAGGGAAAACACCGTAATCTCCTTTGACAAATGTAATATTGATTATATCATATTTGTTATTTTCCCTAATAACCTTTACAACTTTCATAAGGGATGCCAGGCTGTCCACTACACCATTGTAAACGGAATTGTTGAGATTATCCCTGAACATGTAAAGTCCGTTTTTCTCAGTGACTATTGTGGATGCTGAAAATCCTCTGGAGTTGACGAATTTGACTGTGGAGTAGTCTTCTATATCAAAGTCATTTCGATCATTGTTTTTCCAAGCCCAGTTGGATTTATATACATTACCTGAGAATGTACAGTTTGAAAATACTGCATTTGCAGTTTTTCCGGTACTGAAATAAGCACCACCCTTGACAGCACCATTGTTTATGAATGATGAATTGTAGCAGAAGACATTACCATAGTTTCTGATTGCACCTCCATAGTCACCGTCCCTGGTTAAGTGATGCATGATGTTGTCCTTAAAGGTACAGTTGATAGCTATGAATGTTCCGTAATTGAATATAGCTGAGTTGAAACCTATCAGAGTCATGTTGACAAGTGTAAGTGATCCGAATTTCGGAATATATGCAAAGTGATAATCACTGTATGCATGGTTTCCTGTCATTGATATTGTTGCGCCGTTACCGTTGATTACAACAGGTTTTGAATTGATATCAAGGAAACTGCGCTCATGTATAAATACTGTAGTCCATGAAGAAGTATAATCGCTACGCCATTCATATTTATCAACAATATTGTCAAGGAAATCAGCTGATATTGAATAGGCAGCCTTATTTAATGTTACATTAATTACATTTGCCTGATTTAAACCTCTAATCCATTCATATAAATTAGTCAAATCAGTTTCATTATTAGCTACAGTCAGGTTTTTGGTAAAACCATTGTTTGTGTTGAAAGTGTTAATGTGTCTTATGCTGTATGAAGCCAATATGTCCAGCTGACTGTTTTCCTTAACTTTATCATATGTATCCCAATTGTCGTCATAAATGACCACCATACTTTTATCTGCAGCACGGATATTGTCATTTTTGGTTACGAACTGACATTTTGCGAAATTAGTAATGGAACCTGCATCGCCGTATAATACTCCACCCTGAGTGGCGTCACCTGAACCGCTGTTATCGTTTCCATTAAAGACACACTTATAGAATGTTGCCTTGTTTTTGTTGTAGATTACAGAACCCGGAGTTTGTGTAGCCCAGAATTTAGCATTGTTTTCAACGAAACTGCAGTCTTCACAGTACACTTCTCCGCTGCTTGCAAATACCCTGTAGAATTTTTTGAATGTTAGGTTATTGACGATAATGCTTGTACTTGGTTCGAGATTGATGAAATTGTGATGATAATCATCTTCAAGTGTTGAACCTGCACCGTTGATTATAATTTTTCCATGGGTCAAGTGAATAAGGTAATTCCATTCGGAATCTCTCCAGAAGTTCTCAGTTACTTTATAAGTGTTTTTCTTAAAGTTGATTTGGGTCACGTCGACCTTATAGTCTGCACTGGCCATTTTCCTTAAGAGATTTGTAAGTTCCTGGCTGTTTGAGACAGTAGCATTATACATTATGAATGCTTCTCCTGAACCCAGGACGTATCTGTAAGTGTTTTCAGCTATGACACTGTACATTGAAGCATTGCTTAGGTGAATGAATGTTTCATTTGTATAAATCGGCAGTAAAGCTCCGTAAGATGTACCGTTAAGTCCTAAATCTACAGTTGAATACTGTTTTTTAACAGTAATCTGGTCTTTGATTGTCTGACCGTTGTATATTATTTCAACAGTGTAGTTTCCAGCAGTTACATTCAGTGTGAAGTATGCAATACCTTCAGCGGAAGTTTTGGCTGTGAATGTCTTGTTTGCTATTTTAAATGTTACTGTTTCATTTGCTGAGCCTTCTATTTTTGTAAAGTAGTCATCAAGAATATTGAATACTGCATTTCTAGGTTTTACAGTAATTTTGTTGGTAAATGATTCGCCTGTAACATTGTTTATTGCTTTTACTGTGTATGTTCCAGGTTCCAGATTTGCATTGAGCTTGGCAACTCCTTCACTAACAGTGCTTGTATATGTATTGTTGTTGACTGAGAAAGCAACAATAGTGTCATCAGCTAAAAGGCTGCCGTTTTTGTCCTTGAATGTTGCTGAGTATTGTTTATTGTCTCCGTAGGTTTTTTCCAAATCATATCCGTATACGCTGATGTATGTGACATTTATATCAAATGTTAACTTTTGTGAGTTGATTGTGAAGCTCAATGTGTGGATTCCTGTTTCAGAAGGAACATAAATCAGTTCCAGTGCGTTTCCACTTCGGGATTTGGTTATGAAATCTCCTTTTTTATTGGAAGAATATGATATTTTTTCCAAAGCGTAATATGAGACATCTTTTGTAAATGAAACTTTTATATTGGTTTTGACTCCCACATATGAACTTTTATCTCCTGATAGTGAAACTACAAGAGGACTGCTGTCTGAGTGGTCGGAGTTACTTCCGACAGTATGATATTCTTTTAACTGATTTGAAATTCCAGCACCGTTTGAACCCCACCAGTTACCTGAAACATCATCATAGTAACCGCTGTTGAATACTGAAATTCCCTGATCTGATGCATAGTTTTGATGGAAAACATTAGCGTAGAGTTTTAAATGAGTGTCTTTGGAGTCAATATAGATTGCTCCTCCACGTTCTGTGGCTCCTCCATTGCTTTCAAAGTAGTTTCCGTTTACTATAAGAGTAGATGCCTTGTTGATGTAAACAGCACCTCCCCTTTTGGTATCTCCGTTTTTGACCTGATTTGAAATAAATACTGAATTGGTTATTCCGTTGAGGGTTTCAGTATATATTGCTCCACCGTAGTTTTCAGCCCAGTTGTCCTTGAATGTAGAATTTGACACATAAACGTTTCCACATGATCTTACTGCGCCACCGTAACGTTTTTCTTTTCCACCGCTTGCATGATTAGCAATGAATGTGGAGTTGTAAAGTATCAGATTGGTTGAACTGCTGTCGGAGTATATTGCTCCCCCGTCACCTGCATTAGCATAATTGTTTGTAAATACGGATGATGAAAATGTAACGTCACCTGATTTCTTATTGATATAGATTGCACCACCGAAGTCGCTGTCCGCATGGTTTCCGGTAAATATGAGGTTATTATTTGAGTTTCCAATAGTATCTGTGTAGACAGCTCCTCCATGGTCGTTTGCAGAGTTATTTATAAATGAATTTTTACCGCTGAACTGAATATATCCTGCCTGAACAGCTCCTCCTTTGCCACTAGCTTTGTTTTGTTCAAAAACAGAGTTTCCTATATGAACCCATTTGTTTGATAGCAGTGCTCCTCCGGAACCTGATGAAGCTGAATTTTCTTTAAATGTTGAGCCTTCGATAATGATATGGTTATCATTTGACACTTCAATAGCTCCGCCGCTTTTTGCAGTATTTTTTATGAACTGTGATTTTTCTATCACAACATCCTTATATGCGAAGAGTGCACCACCTTTGTAGGCATTATTCTCTGTAAAATTACAGTTATTTACAAATATTTCTTCTTTAGCATTTATAGCTCCACCATATGTACTAAAAACTGCATTATAAGCCCTATTTAAATTAAATACTGAATTTGAAACATCAACTGATCTTTCTGCATGGATTGCTCCACCATCTCTTGAAACAGTATTGCTTATAAATGAAGAATTCTCAACGACAACATCTCCTTTTGAGTTTATAGCCCCTCCACTAACTGATGCGGAGTTATTGATGAATCTTGAATTTGTGATTGTTAATGTTGCCACTACATCATTGTAGATTGCTCCACCGATGTTGCCTGCAGTGTTGTTTATGAATGTACAGTTGATAATGTTGTATGTAGCGGAACCTGCTATGAAAATAGCTCCACCGACACTTGATTTTCCGTTAATGAATACTAAATTTTTTAAGGTTATATCTCCTTTTGTGGAATAAATCTGATTGTTTTTACAGTCGATAGTGTTTCCTGCACCGTCAATAGTGATTGTCTTGTCTATCTTTAAAATTTTTGTTGTAGCATAACTATTATTTAATTTTACTGTAGAACCTTCAGATGCATTGTTTATGATTTTCTGCAAATCATCACCGCTGTCGGATAGAACTGTATCCTGAGCTGTTTGAAGTGTATCCAATGCATTTGAAGAATCTGCTTCAGTTGTTATTTGAGTGTCATTAATATCTTGAGCACAAACAGTTGAAAGTGAGCATAATACAAATAATAACAAACAAATAACTGTTAATTTTGTTTTCATAATAATGACCTCATCTAATTGTTAGCTTAACACTTTTACTTGTAGCTTTATAATATTTGGTAGCTGCAAAAGTAATTTTAGCTGTAAATTTACCTTTCTTGTTAAGTTTTGTAATCTTAAAGGTTGCTTTTCCTTTGGAATTGGTTTTGGCGGTATATGTTTTACCTTTAACTTTAAGTTTTACTTTAACTTTTTTCATGACTTTGTTTTTGCTGTTCTTTAACTGAATAGTGTATTTTTTGGTTTTAAGGGATTTTTTGAAAGTTTTCTTTTTAGCAACAATTTTGGTTTTTTCCTTGTTGATTTTTACCTTAACAGTCTTTACATTCGGATTGTAATTGCTGTTTAAGGTAACTTTCAAAGTCTTGGTGCCTGCTTTAAGTGATTTCAATTTGCTTGAATATATTTTAAAGCTGGCTACACCATTCTTATTGGTTGTAACAGTTTTGATTGCCTTATTGCTGATGTAAAGTGTAACCTTTTCACCTGAAATTGCCTTGCCGTTTTTATATTTAACTGTAACGCTGTATGTTTTGGCATAGTTAATTACAAATGTGGCTGTTTTTGCGGTAATGACAATGTTCCTTTTAAGAACTGTTGCAGTGTAGTTGACTGCAGGAGTATTATATTCGCTGCATTCATAAAATATTGAAACAGTGTGATTTCCAACACTTAAACCGGAAATGGTGAATGCTGTCTGATTGCTTTTCAAATTTTGTGGATAGTACTTGCTTCCTATTACTGCATAGACTTTACCGGTTGTAATGTTTCCAGGCAAAACTACTTTGATATTTAAAGATCTGCCGTAGGTAATGTCAGGAATATCCACATCAATATCCATGGATTTTGATATAAGCAAAGTATCTGAAGTTACGTTATCTGTTGTGACATTGGCATTATCTGAAAATATATTATTACTGCCGTCACCTGCAGCATTTTTAGCAAAGGAACTTCCGTTAACCAGAACTTCACCTGCCGCTGCAACTGCTCCTCCTGATCCTTTTGCATTGTTGGATGTGAAGGTTGAATTTATCACTTCACCATCGCCCATTGCGATTGCTCCACCTATTTCTGCATTGTTGGATGTGAAAGTTGAGTTGGCAAAGAAGGTTTCAGAGTCTGAATATACTGCTCCGCCTGTTTGAGCCTTGTTATTAACGAATGTTGAATTTGCAACAACACTTAAGTCTTCAGCCATTACGGCTCCACCATATTCTATAGCAGAGTTTCCAACAAACTGTGATAAATATATTGAAAGCTCATCATTTACATCACCATAAACAGCTCCGGCAACATTAGCGGAATTGTTTTTAAAAACAGACTGATTAATTACGCATGAATCACCTGAGCAGTAAACTGCTCCTGCAGTATCGTTTGCATTGTTTAGGGTGAAATTGGATTCTATAATACTGGTCGGATATGATGTTGAGTAAATAGCACCGCCGTTATCTGCAGAATTATTGATTAAGTTAGATTGAGACAATATAAAATCAAGTCCATCGGCATATATTGCTCCTCCGTCACCTTCTGCTTTATTATTTTTAAAGATACTTTTATCTATTTTAGTATTTCTTCCTGTGATATATACTGCACCACCACAACTTGCGGAATTATTTATAAATTCACAGTTTGTAATTGTACCGCAAATACCGTACCAGTATATCGCACCGCCTTCATCTGCAGTATTATTGATAAACTTACAGTTAATCATTAAACCGTTAACTCCTGTCCAGTCAACAGCACCCCCGTAAATTGCGGAATTGTTAAAGAATGTGCAGTTTTCCAATTTACCGTTGTCACAGAACCATTCTATAAGATTATATGAATGTGTAAAGTTCCAGTTTTTAAAGACTATATTCTTTAAGGTCACATTATCTGAATGGATTCTAAAGAGAAAATCCATTTCTGATTCGTTTCCGTCGATAGTGTGACCTTGACCGTCAACAGTTATATTATTAAATATTTCAATTCCACTGCTTTTTGCGTTCTTTGAAACATATATGTCATTGTCTATTTTTACAGTTTCACCTGCTGTGGAATTTTGAATTCTGTTATTTAAATCATCTAAACTTTCGAAATTTTCATTCAGTTGGTCTGAATTGGAAATTTCCAGGCCAGATGATTCTTCATTAATCAAAGTGATATTGTCAATGCCAGTTTCATCGCTTGCCGTTACACTTGCAAGAGAGATGAAAAAACATAACAGTATCATCAAGATTATCGTGTATTTAAATTTCATCAAATTATAACCTCAAAATATTTATTATAATTAAATTTTATTTTAATAATATAATAAATATTTTTGGTTTTGTTCAATTTTTTTAAATCAAATCAATTTTCAAAAAAAATAATGTTAATGTAAGTTAAGTAGGTGTGATGGGATTCGAACCCACGAAGCACTAAGCAATAGGCCCTGAACCTATCTCATTTGACCGCTCTGACACACACCTATGAAAAAAAATTAGTTAAATATATTTTGTAAATCAATGTTTAAATACTTTTACAAACAATGAAAAAAATAAAAAAATAAGGAAAAATCACTTATTTAACAGTGATTTTTACTTTCTTGATTAATTTGTTGTAATAGGTATTTCCAGCAAATGTGACAGTAGCACTAAATGAACCTTTTTTAGTTAACTTGTTAAGTTTAAAGGTTGCTTGTCCTTTAGTGTTGGTAGTTGCCTTATATGTTTTACCTTTAACTTTAATAGTGATCTTCTGTTTTTTATAAACCTTGTTTTTATTAGTTTTTAAGGTAACAACATATTTTTTGGTTTTATCCTTTACCTTAAAGGTTTTTTTAGCTGCGGTTAATTTCACAGTTGCCTTTTTCACAACAACTTTAACAGTTTTGGTCGCACTGCCAATGACGTCTTCACCGGCAAAAGTAACTTTTGCAGTATAGGTCTTTGGAGCCAATGATGCAGGAACAGAAAAGACAGCATCCCCGTCAGATGAAACTATTGTATGATACACCTTATTGTTTAAAGTAATGAGAATTGTTCTTCCAACTAAAACATCTCCCCTGGTATCCTTCAATGTCATGACAATCTTTTTGCTGGTTCCGTAAGTGGTTGTAACACCAGTAGCAGTTAAAACAGCTGCAACCCTGTAAACTATAAATTTATGTGACTGTGAAACTTCATTGTATGCATCATTTCCGTGATATGTTGCAACAACATCATACTCGCCAGGACCGATACCGTCAAGAATACATTGTCCGCCTTCAAGTTCATATTCATACTGGTCTACATTATCCAGAACAAATTCAACATATCCTGTAGCATCTTTCGGTAAAACTGCTTTAAGTACATTTACACCATCCTGTTTAACTGTAGATAAACTAAGTGCAGGAGTTGATTTGATAATTGTTAATCCTGAAACTTTTGTTTCACCAGTAACCGGATTTATGATAGTAACATTATAGCTTCCTTTATCCAGACCTGAATCTAGAGTTGCAACTCCATTAGCATCTGTTGTCTTTTTAAATTCTTTAGAACCTACTTTGAAGGTAACTTCCTTATTTTTTAAAAGATTGCCTGTTGCATCCCTGAATTCTGCAGTGAGTTTTGAAACTGACTGGCCAACAGTACTGCTTGTAACAGTTATTGTTGGTCTTACTACAATTTCTGATGATATAATTTTATCTTCAAAAGTACAGATAACAGTATGACTTCCGGATTCAAGTATACCATTGAATGTAGCTACACCATTGCTGTCAGTTGTAAGGTTGTATACTTTATCACCAATAACAACATTGATTATTTCACCGCTGACAGGTCTGTTGAAGTTATTTAATGTAACTTTGAATTTATCACTGCCGCTGTAATATTTTGATACTGGCTGAGCAGACAGAGTATAGTTTGTTTTTTCATAGTCAAATTTCAAAGTGGTTGAAAGAATGTTGTTGAAGTTAGGATCCCCGATATAGTTTGCATATACTTCATGTGAACCTTCATCAAGAACAATCAGTGCAAGTATTGCTTCACCGTTTTTTATTGTGGAGACATACTTATTTGAATCCATTGTAAATACTACATTACCAATTGCAGAGGTATGTTCCAAAGTGGCTGTAATAAATACAGAATCTCCACGTTTGTATTTTGAAATTTTAATGGAAGGTGTTGTTTTATAGATTGTTATTTTTGAATGTTTTCTCTCATTAGTGTACAGATTTACAGCTGTAACGGAGTGAGTTCCAACAGGTAAATCAACATCGACAGCAGCATATCCGTTAGCATCAGTGACTGCACTGTATTCCTTACCGTTAATTATGAATTTGACATCTTCGTTTGCTAAAAGATTGGTATTGAAATTACGGAAAGTTGCACCTACTTTTGAATTTAAATATTGGCCGCTTAAAGCAGACATGTCAATTGTTGAATGAACAAAAAGATAATTCATGAGTGTCTGACCTTTATATTCAAAGAATACCTGATAATCTCCAACTTCCAAATCAGCAAATTCAAATCTGGCCTGTCCATTATCATCAGTTATAGCACTAACTGTTTGATTTGCAACTGTTGCATATACTAATTCACCTTGGACATTATTACCACTTCCATCAGTCACCTGGACTATGGTTCCTGCATTACCATAGGAACATACATAGATTGTTGAAGTTAACTTATTTGGATTTGGATCAGAGACTGAAAATGTTTCGGAGTCTGATGAAACTTTGAAATTACCGTCACCTGAAAAGATTGCAGAAACCTCATAATCTCCTACAGATAACCTACCAATAGTTACACTGGATGAAAGGAAAGTCTTGTTCTCACCCTGTACATTAATTAAACCTGCATCAGCTTTAAAAACATTGCCGCTAACGAGGAAATTAACATAAGGGTTATTTTGATCAAAACGTACATATTTGGTTATGACTGCATCAGAATCTATAATTGCACTGAATGTTATAGTAGAAGCTGTTTGGGTGACAGAAACTGAACATTTGGTATCAATTGGTAAAATATCCAATATAAATTGTTTTTTCTCACCACTTACAGGGTTTACAACTGATACAGTATATTTAGATGCAGGTAAAATAATTTGAGAGATGGCAATACCTGCTACATTGGTAGTGGCATCAACTTTCTCATTAAAAGTGGAATATACGCCATAAAGTTCAATATTGAATGAAACTTGTGCATTTGTAAGTGCATTACCATCAGTTTTTAAAAATGATGCTGAAATTTCAGAATCACCATATTCCTGAGAAATGTCCTCAACATTGATTGTTGACAATACTGTAAATTTGGATGTTGTGGTTTTACCTCCGTATATTGCAGATACATAGTAAGTTCCAACAGGTAAATCGAAATCAATAATAATTTGCCCGTTAGCATCGGTTTTTTCTACAGAGTATTCTTTATCATCCACTAAAATTCTAACATTTACCCCACTTAACACTTTACCATCCTTGTTTAATGTGACACTATATGTTTCAGACCCTCCATAGAATTTGGATACGTCATTTGCAATAATGTGTAAATCTGTCTGTGCGGTTTTAACTACATTAACAGTGAAGTTTATACTTTTGGAAGCTGCTCTGCTGGATATGAACTGTGCTGATACATTATGCACTCCTTCCTGTTCGAAAGAAATGTTTAGGCATGCTTTTCCGTTTTCTACTGTTGCAAAATAGTTTTTACCGTCAATAGTGAATTTTACAAGACCGTCCAAAGTCTGTTTGTTTCCGTCAGCTATGAATTCCTGTGGAAGAGCTAATTGAATATTGATTACATCACCAAGGTTGATATTGCCGAACGGATTGGATTCTGTGCCTCCGGATTGATCAAGAGCAAGTGATACATCGGATAAAGTTTTTGAATGGGTGAATGCTTTTATACATGCTACTCCATGAATGTCTTTATATAAATCTCCCCAAGTCTTGCCGTCAGCACTATAAAATGAAATGCCCTCGCCAAAGTTCATTTTATTTATTTCATCTGCTGTACAAACAGGGAAAAAACCATATTTTCCATTGAATTTGACAACAACTTCAAAGGTATCTCCTTTTTTCAGTTCAATCTCATCATTGAGAGGTATTGTATAGTATCCCATTTCTTCAGAAATTCCGTCCTGAGTTGTGACCTGTTTTCCGTTTAGGTATATTGAGACTGTGTAATTTGCAGGTTCATCGAAATATGTTGAAACAGCTGATAGAATTTCATCATTTTCGGCTGTGAACTGATTTTTTATGAATACCTGATTGGAATTAGTTGTATGGTAACCGCTTTTACCTTCAAAGTCGTATTGGTATACATTGCTGTATCCTCTGTCATCGTCAAAAATGAATGTGTATCCGAAACTTATTGACTGTTGGTAAGAGAGGTATCCGTAACCGTTATATCCCCAACTGGAACCCCAGCTGTTTTTGATTATCCATGCACCTACTGCTTTGTTTCCTAAAAAGTCTGTACTGGTATATTCATCATCCCATCCGACGATGGTAACTGCGTGACCTACACCTGATGGCAAGTCAATACCAATTGAAACTGCACCATAATTAAGTACTGCCTTTTTGATATGTTCATTATCATAGAAACTTGTTCTTTCCGGCAGGATATAAACATTCTGAACGTGTACTATTGCATCATATAATGCGGATAATGAGGAATATTCATCATAAACATCATTTACATCATAAGTTGGACCGAACCAGCTTGCCAAATAAGCTATGAACATGTAGAGGTTTCCACCGCTAGCTACTCCAGTATCCAAATCAAAGAGGGAATATTCATACATTAAGTTTTTAACGTTTTCTTCTGAAAAGTCATAATCGATTCCTGTTGCTTTTTTAAGGCATGCTTCCAATGTTGCAATACCTGAAAATGCCCAACAGTTACCTCCCTGACCCTGGTCTTTAACTGAAGTAATGTAACCGTATTTTCTTGCATCGTATGAAATCGGTACGGCATCAAATGGTTCAGGTGAAACTGCAATTATAGGAACATCCTTGAAATAATCGATATCATAAAGGTTTCCATATTTTAACAGCACATAAGAACTGTCATAGGTATTTCCGCTTTCTACAACATCAACTTTGTTTCCGTCGATGAATACCAATTCACCTTCATCTGCTGTTGAAAGTGTAAATTTGTTGTTTTTTAAATTGAATGAATCTGAAAGTCTGTTAAATACGCTTCCACCACTGCTTGCACGGGTGTTGTTGAAGTTATTTCCGGTGAGTGCTACACTTCCGTACATGTTGTATATTGAACCTCCGTAGTGGGTTGCGTAGTTGTTGATGAAATCTGAATTTTTAATAGTTAAATCTGCTTTTAAATTACAGATTGCACCACCAAAATCTGAGTGGCCGTCTTTGAATGAAGAACCATCTACTGTTACTGATCCTCCTGTAGAATAGATTGCTCCTCCAGCATCGTTTAAGGAAGCATAATCATTGAAATCAACATTATTGATACCAATTTGGCTGAAAAAGGAAGCTATTGCACCACCAAAGCTTATAGCCTGTGATTGTTTAAATTGTGAATCCTTTAAATTAAAAGTACTTGCATTTGTATATATTGCTCCACCATATTTAGCGTTGTTAAGCTCAAAAGTTGTATCATAAATATTGAAAGTGGATTTTATGCTGTAAATAGCACCTCCAAAATTATCTGCTGAGGAATTGTAAAACTCACAGTTTTGAAGGTATGCATTTGTATTGTAAGCTGCTATTACACCACCAGATAACACATCATTATTGTTGAAATTACAGTTAGTTAAATTCAAAGTAGTTACCTTATTGGTAGGAGTATCACAGATAATTACTCCTCCGAAAGTGGAATCATACACTTTAGAATTATGATAATATGATAATGTTGGTGGATAATTTGGATTGAAGCGTGTACTGTCTGTAAATATGACATTATCTGCAATTAAATTAGCCTGATTGTTAATGTGAACACCTACAAGTGTCAAGTCTTTCAAAACAAAATAAGAATTGTCAGTTACTGTAAAATCAAACTTATTTGTTAAAGCAGACCTTAAAATTGTCTTATCAGCGCTTGCACCAATGAATTTTATTTGATATTTGGATGATGAATAAATGGAAGTTGAATCGGTTATGTCATAAACACCATCTGCAAAATAAGCAGTAGTACCAAATTTTATCCTGTCTGATTTATAAACTTTATAAGGATTTTCCAGGGTACCAACACCATCCGCACTTGCTGAAGCATCAAAATAAATCACATTGGAGGATATTACATCTCCAAGCTTATCATCAGTGCTGTTTAATTCATTACTGCTTACTTGAAGCTCGTCTAAAGCTAAGTCTCCTTGACTTAACGTTTCATTTACAGTATCATTTGCAAAAACGGCCGATGCACTTAAACATATGCATGCCATAATGCAAACAATTAATATTATCTGTTTAAATTTCATTAAAAACACCGGAATTATTTAAATAATTTTCATTAATATATTATATTTATATGTTTAACATATATTAACTTAATTGTAAAAAAAGCTAAAAAACGGATTAAAATTCATTTTTTTCTAAATTCGGACTCTTTCAAAAACTTTGTTAATTTGAAATTTTCTACGAAAGTTAGTTGTGAATTTTTAATTCTGTTTAAAAATAGATAAATTTAATAAAGAGTTGAGTAAAAGTTTTTAAAAAAATCAACAGCTAATAAAAAAAAAAAGAAAATGAAGTTATGAGGCCGTTTCCTCAACTTCATCGAAATCTACTTTTTCACCAAGTATTTTAAGACCAACATACATTGCTACAACACCTATTGGGATACAGATGTACCATGGTACTCCAAATCCTGCAGGCAGGTAACCTAAAACTACTGCAATAACAGCTACAAATATTGCATAGTAGATTTGTGTTTGAACGTGGTCTATGTGGTTACAGCTTGTTCCCATTGATGAGAGAATTGTGGTATCTGAAATCGGTGAACAGTGGTCTCCGAAAATAGCACCTGTAAGTACACCACTTGTACAGACAACTGTAAAGCTCATGTCTCCTGAACTTACTGCCCATCCTAAAGGAATTGCGAGAGGCATTAAGATACTCATTGTACCGTAAGCTGTACCTGTTGCAAATGAAATCAGCGCTCCTAAAACAAAGATAAGTGTAGGAACAATGAATGCAGGTAATGATCCGCTTAAAACACCTACAAGGTAATCTGCAGTACCGACATCTCCGATTACTCCACCTAAGGACCATGCAAGAAGCAGAATTACACCGGTAATAACGATTGTTTTCATACCACCGATCCATTCAGATATTGCATCTTCGATTGTGAGTATTTTTTCACCTACTGCCATGACGATTGCAACGATGGATGCTAAAAGTGCAGCCTGGAACAGTGCAACAGATGCGTCTGATGCAGATAATGCTTCGAAAATACCGTTGAATGATAATGGAGCTGTTTTCATTAATGTAATTAATGCCTGATCTTCACCGCCCAAGATGGTGGTGTATCCGCTCCAGTAGAATGCGATAAGTGCACCTACAATCAAGGTAAGAATTGGAATGATAGCATTCCATACGGATAATTTGATTCCTTCAACCGGTTTTACTTCATCAAAACCAGGAGCTTCTGCAGCAGTGACAGGTTCATCGTCTTTTCTAGCACGTGCTTTTTGTTCCGCTTTTTTCATTGGACCGAATTCGTATAATGTAGCTGCTGAAATTACAATGAAAATTAAGATAAAGATGTTGTAGAACCTGTATGGAATTGTTTGCAAGAATATTCCGAAACCGGTAGCATTTGCCACACCTACAGATTGGAAACCTGCAGCGATTAAACTGATTTCAAGACCAATCCATGTGGAAATGATTGCAATACCTGCAACAGGAGCTGCAGTTGCGTCAACTACAAATGCTAATTTTTCTCTTGATACTTTAAGTTTGTCCATTACCGGCCTCATGATAGGACCGACAATAAGTGAGTTCGCATAATCGTCAAAGAATACACATAATCCTAATAACCAGGTGAACAGTTGAGCTTTTCTTGGAGTGTTAGCTCTTTTTGCAAATGCATCCGCAAGAGCTTTCGCCCCACCCATTTTAGTTATCAGCTGGATGACCCCTCCGATAAGGAGACATTGAAGAATAATACCTGCATTCCATGGGTCGGCCATACAGGTAATAATCTGTGATGCCATGTTAAGGAATGCATTGACTATTGTTGAGATGATGTTCAAATCTGTTGAACACAGCATGAATTCTCCAACGAAAACACCAATAAACAATGACAGAATTGTTTCTTTTGTTATGAATGCAAGTATAATTGCTACCAGAGGTGGCAGTAATGTCAATATACCAAATCTAACAGAATTGTCTGCACCGGCAGGTGTTCTTGAAATCCACAGTGATAATAAAAATAGAGCTATTAAAGAACCAGCTGTTATGATACCTATCCTTAAATTTCTATCCATAATCACACCATTTTCCTCTTTTTTAAATAATTCATAAATATAATACAAAATTATTGAACATTATTCACATTCCAAATAATTTTTAATAAATGAAACGGATTAATTCAATTTTAATTTAAATTATTTGAATTATATAAATTATTATTTATTCTTTTTAATATAAATGTATATTTATTTGATTTTACAAAAAAATGCTAAACATAACAATCACTAGCCCACATATCTTCTAAAAAAAGGATTTGATAAAAAGAATAATTATATAGTTTAAAAACAATATCTTAAAATAGGTGAAAAAATAATGAAAAAACTTTATGCATTACTCGTTATATTGATAATTTTATATATCGGTATTAATGTCGGCGCCAACAATCTGCCTTTTGGAGATTCAACCGCTCTAAACACTACTGATAATGCCAACGCAGGCATCAGCACGGGCAACATAAATTTCCCTAAGATTGATAACTTTACCGACAATAAAATCAATGATACTGCCGTTAGCTACAGGGATGCAAACTACAACATGACAATAAACGTTTCAACCGTTGACAACAGCCAAAGCGTTGCAGATATTGCATCAGGCCTGTTGAGTTCAGGACGCTACACTTCAAATCAGACTATTGACCAAAACGGAGTGACAACCTACTTCCTGTACAATGAAGGCAGCGAATCATATAGTGCAGACATATACTTCAGCAAGGACAACCAGAACTTCCTGATTTCAGGTGAAGGCATTTCATATGAAAACAGTGACTACTTCATAAACCACTGTAAAAATGTCATTGACGCTATAGGTTCCAAATAGATGAATTCAAGATATTACTTATCTTCAATTTCATCAATTATATCTTCATACTCCCCGTTAAATTGCCTCAGGTAATTTAAAACTATTTCTTTTTTATTTAAATTTTGATTTTCATAATAATATTTTTCAAAATCAGTGTAATCAACCATATTCAGGCAATACATGTCATAGATTTCCAGCGGATGGTTATCCATGAAAGTCAGGCCTTTTTCAGTGACTCTTCCATCAGCAAAATACAGGCTTTCCTCAAGATAACGTTTCAGTATGGACCATTCGATACCATAGCTGTGCTCTATTGTATATATTGAATATTCAACATCGATTCCCTGTCTTATCAGCTTTAAAAACTTGTATGCTACAAATCTGATATCCTCATTAAGCTCGATATTGGAATCTGAAAGATAGTCCATGAAACTGTCAAACATTTCATCAGGATCATATTTCAGGTTCAGACCGCAGAAGTGGCAGAACTTGTCATGGCTGTCAATTGGCATGCTGCAGTATGGACACACATCGCTGTGGGATTTGATTGAAGGCTCAACACGGTCTCCGAAAAGATATGCCAGTCGTATGAACAGGGATTCGTTTAAAATCATTCCCGCTTCATACTCTTCTGTAATCTGCTGCTTTATTCTTAATGCCTGGTCATAGGTTATGTGGGCATCGTCAATCAGGGTTTCAATGTACGGTGAGAATTCATCACCTTCTCCCACAACATCCTCAAGGGAATATGACATTACAGGAAGGCTGTCCTCCAAATCCAAAATCACATTCATTATCTCCACATCCCTTGAGATGAAAATCTGCCTGAGGGCGTCAAAATAGCTTTCATCCAATACCTTACGCCTTTCCATGCAGTCATAGTGTATTATGTCGTGGTTGAGGGGTTCGCTGTATGCAATTCTGTTGTTTTCCAAATCCAGAAAATGAATGCTTGCACAGGTATCGAGATCGTAAAAGTGTGTTGAAAGCTCTTCGGATGAATCATACTCTGCATTTGAAAGGACATGGTTTCCCGGAATGATGAATTCAAGAGAGCTTGCAACGATTCCTTCAGAAATCCTTTTTGCAAGTCCGTATTTTATCAGAAGTTCAACGACAAGTCTTGTCGGCTCCATGATGCTCGGCTTGTTATGTTCCTTCATGGTCTTTAGAAGCTCTTCATGAAATATTCCGTTTCCCCGAAACTCCGGAAGAACATAAACGTTGTTTAACGCTACGGTGATGAACTGCCTTGAAAAGTCATATGAGCAGAATCCCACAACCCTGTTTTCGAAAACCAGCTCCTTGAAGAGGCTGCATTCATGTGCCTTGAGAATTATTCCCTCCTCACGCAGAGCGTCAAGAATATACCCATAGTATTTCTCAAGGATTTCCACAACATCCAGCGTATCCTCGGAGAGAAAGACCTTTTGGGTATTGTCATCCTTTATTATATATTCTCTTTCGGCCATGAAATCATCCCCTCAATACAAAAATAAATTTATTAAAATTATATTGTAACTTAATTATATTTAAAACCATCGTTTTTCTATTCTTTTTTTAGCCAAATAAAAATATAAAATCTTAGTCATGCCAAAATAATGAAAAATTAGGCATAACTAAACATTTTATTATCATATACAGCTTATTTATAAAATATATATTGTATAAATAATATATGTCTAATCAATGAATGTTTTAGTAATTGGAGCCGGAGCGGTCGGAATAGGCCTTGCTGCATCCATGATGTCACAAAATGCAAATGTTTCACTTTTTGCAAGAGGCCGTACCGCAGAGGCAATACGGAAAAACGGAATTGAAAGATGCGGACTTTTTACACACTACTCATTTTCAGGCGATGAAGTGACAGTCTATGATGATTATGAAGACATTGCCAAAAATTCCTTTGACTACATTTTCATCACATCAAAGACAACAGCCAACTCAGATATCTCCCAAAAGCTGGACCGTCACAGGGATATCCTGAAAGACAACTTCAAGATTATCATATTCCAGAACGGTTTTGGAAACGATGAAGCATATCTGAGATACTTTAAAAAAAGTGAAGTGTTCTGCGCAAGGCTTATTACAGGATTTGCAAGACACAAAAGACACATAAGCGAGGTTACAGTGTATACCGAACCTATTCTTATAGGATCTCTTCAAAATCAGGACCCTAAGGATTTAAAGCCTGTTGCAGATATGATTACCTCATCAGGAATCAGGTGTGAGCTTACAGATGAGGTGGACAAGTACCTTTGGGCGAAAATGCTTTATAACTGTGCCATGAATCCTCTTGGAGCCATTCTGGATGTAAACTATGGAAAGCTCACCGAAAGTGAGTATTCCGTAGAAATCATGAACCGTATCATCGATGAGATTTTTGAAGTCATAAATGCAAGCGAATATGAAACATTATGGGATGGTCCCGATGAGTACAGAAAGCTTTTCTACTCAAAGCTGGTTCCGGATACATACTCCCATTTCTCATCAACACATGCAGACATAAAAAGAAAAATCAGAACCGAAATCGATACCCTCAACGGCAAGGTAATTGAGTTGGGCGAAAAATATGAAATAGACGTAAGTACCAACAAAATTATTTATAATCTGATAAAATCAATTGAAAATGACTTCTAAAATAGCTAATTATCCTAAAACTTTATATAGGTGGAAGATATAAAATAGTATTGTTCATATTGTTATATACTATTTTTTTATAATATGAACAATGGTGATGGTTGAAATGAGCATTCGTTTGTATTCCTTTAGTGGTGTTTAGGAAGAGAATGTTCATTTGTTTTTAAAGAACTTATTTTTATGAAATTAATTATTTAAAGTGATTTTTATGAGCGAACTTAAAGAATTAATCGAAGAGTACATTGAACTTGAAGAAAAGCTAGATGAAATCGAAGATGATGAATCTGAAGAATTTGAAGAAATTGCTGAAAAATTACATGATATGGGTCATGAAATCGATCATATGGTCTACAACGAAGAATTCACTATTGTATACAATGCAGATACCGAAGATGAAGAGGTCATTGCACTTATCATCAGCGATGAAGATGATGACAAGGAAGAATTTTTAATCCCTGTTTACACTGATGAGGAAGAAGCTAGGAAAGCTATCGAATCATTTGAAACAGAATCCGGTGAAGCTACATTCAAATGTGATAAAGCTAATGGAAATGCTATCGTTCAGGCATATGCTGAAGATGAAGAATTTTTAGGATTGGCCATTAACGCTCCTCAATGTGATTTTGTAATTTTTGCAGAGGAAGTTCACGACTGCAGTGATGAATAATGAAGTTAAGCGATTACGAAGATTATCAGAAAAACAACGTTAAAGCTTCCAAAAGCCAGCTTAAGGAATACATTCAGGTTTACGCTGACATGGTTAAAAAGCTTAGAAATGAAGATGCTATCGAGCTTGAACCGGTTAAAGCAAATATCAAAAAAGCCTACAAGCAGGAGATTTACTTTACCCTGATTGATGAGAAGGGTGAATTCGTCAAGCTGATTGTCAAGGAACCTCACAGGCAGTATATCATTCCGATATTTACTGACATGAGGGAATATGCACTGGGAAGCTCTAAAATATCCAAGCTGTTTTTGGACAAGCTTGAAATGAAAGTCATTACTCCTGATGACATTTCACAAATCGGTGAAGATGATGAGTTTTTTGAAGGATTTGTTATAAATCCTCACTCACAGAACTTCAATATGGATAAAAACGGGTGTTTTTAATGAAATTCATATGTCCTGCAATTGGTGAGGATCATGAAAGGGACTTTCTTGTCTGCGGAAGCCTTGATGATTTTAGAATAATTGTCTTCAGCGACAAGAAAGAATATGAGAAGGGTTTTGAGTATCTCGAACTTGCAGATTATGAACCCTGTGAAGTTTCCCTTCATCTTTTCCAGGAGCTTTCACGAAATGATGATGCTTTCAGCGGCATTATTTTAAATATTCACGATGAAAATAAATTTATTTCAAAAAAAGAATTATTAGAAGAATCATTCTAATTCTTCTTCTATTTCGTCTTCTTCTACAATGTCCTTTTTGTAATACTTGTATCTGTAGGACATTTTGAAACCTTTTTCGACTTCACGTTTAGGTCTCTTTTTGCGTTTTATATTTGGCCCATAGATTCCTTTGTACTGGTCCTGATGGGGTTTTGCCAAATTCTTGTTTTCACGATAATATGTGGAAATTCTATTTCTAGTATGCGGCGCTCTGTACATTCTTTTTCTTAAAAGACGCCTACTACTGCTTACACGCCTTATCACAAAAATCACTTATCTTCTGTTTAAATTTTTTGTAGCGGATTTATCTAGAGTAGCTTGAATTTCATCAATTCTTTCAACTACAACTTTTATGGCCTGTTCACCTTGACGGGTTGGGTTGATTCCTTGCTCTACAAGTAATGCATCCCTGATATCTCTTAATCTGTCAATTGAATCGATTTTCATTATTGTACTATAAAACATGAGAATCCTCCTTAACTAATTATAAGGTTTGATTTTTTTAATAAAAATATTTTATGATTAACGACAAATTATTTAACATGTTTGAAAAACAGCAAGTTATCTATCTGGCGGGAGGGTGCTTCTGGGGTGTTGAAGCATTCATTTCACGTCTTAAGGGAGTCAATCACACAGAAGTGGGCTATGCCAACGGAAGGGATTTGGCCCCTACATATGAAAAGGTCTGCAGCGGAAAAACAGGCCATGCAGAAACTGTAAAGGCGACATACAACCCTAAAATCATTACTTTGGAAAGCATTCTGGAGAATTTTTTCAGGATTATCGATCCCTATTCCAGAAACCGTCAGGGGGCTGATGTGGGAACACAATACCGTACAGGAATCTACTGGCAGGAAGACTCACAGATGAAGGATGTTTTGAGGTTTTTATCAACAAAGCAGAAGCTTTCAGCTCGAAGGATTGTAGTGGAGGCTCATGCCATTTCCAGTTTTTATCCGGCGGAGGAGTATCATCAGAAATACCTTGAGAAAAACCCTCAGGGATATTGTCATGTTGATTTAAATTTAATAGATGATAAAGAATTCGACCACTTGAGCCAAGAGGAATATGAAATAACACAGCTGTCTTTAACAGAACCTCCATTTGCCAACAAGTATGATGATTTTTTTGAGGATGGTGTATATGTGGATGTGGTTGATGGTGAAGTTCTCTTCTCTTCAGAGGACAAGTTCGACTCAGGGTGCGGATGGCCTGCATTTTCAAAACCCATATCCGAGGACGTGATTAAAAAACACAGGGACTTTTCACACGGAACAACCAGAATAGAGGTTAGAAGCGCAAAGGCAAACTCACATCTCGGCCATCTTTTCCACGACGGACCCGGAGGAAGTCCGCGCTACTGCATCAATTCAGCGGCCCTTAAATTCATACCGAAAGAGGAATTTGAAAAAGATAAATAATACAAAATATAGAAATATGATACAATGAAAATTGAAGACATAAAACATCCGGAGCTTAAAAATCACATCAACATGATTTATATGCACGGAGAAAATCAAAACCAGAAAGCTATTGAAAAAACCGAAGATGAAATAAGACAATACATCCGTGACAAATATTTCATAATTTCAACAGAAGATTCAAAGCCTGTAAAAATCCCATATGCCAATGACGGCGAATATCTGGTTCCCGTCTTTACCGACGAAGCCGAATACATCAACGGAATGCAGTACTTCTCATTGAATGTAATGGATGAAAATAAGGACTACATTATAGAAAAATTAGATTATTTTAAAAAATTAAAAGAAGATCCTAATTTCTTAGGATACATCGTAAATATTGCTCGTGTCAGCTATATAATTAACACTAGTCTTTTATGAAATCTTTCTGAATTTCAGAAACGATTTCAGCAAATCTTTTTGATACTTCATCATTCGGGTCGAGTGTTGATATTACACCTTCCTGATTAGGTGAATCTGAAACTTTTTCTTCTATTGGAAGGTCGCCCAAATAGGTGATTTCCATCTCTTCAGCGAATTTCTCACCATTTCCTTTTCCAAATACATGAAGCTTTTCTGAACAGTGAGGACAGATATAGTAAGCCATGTTTTCAATAAGGCCTATTTTATCAATATTCATCATCTCAACCATTTTAACACATTTCAAAACGTCTTCCTGTGATACGACGTTAGGTGTTGTTACCATAATTACCGCATCAGCATCAGGAATGGTTTGCAATACTGTTAAAGGTTCGTCCCCAGTTCCAGGAGGGTTGTCAATGATTAAATAATCAAGACTTCCCCAGTGAGAGTCAGATATGAGCTGTCTGATTGCTCCGGTTTTTTGAGGACCTCTCCATATGATTGGTGTGTCGATATTTTCCAAAAGGAATGCCATTGACATTACTTTAAGACCGCTTGGAGTGGTAACCGGAAACATTGAATGTTTGTACTCTTCCTGTTTTGCTTTGATGAATTCAGCTTTCTGCTCATCATTTTCAAATGTTTCTTTTGCCATTGCTCCTTCTGTAAGGTCTCTGAATACTTCAAACTGATAGTTCTGGAAATTTTCACCGTAAAGTTCAAGGCCCAGCATTTTAGGAATGTTCGGTCCGTGAATATCAGCATCCAAAATACCTGTTTTAAAGCCTTGTTTCTGTAAGGTTTCAGCAAGATTGGCAGCTACTGTGGATTTTCCGACTCCTCCTTTTCCACTCATAACCACAATTTTATGTTTGATTTGACCAAGATTTTTAGCAAGTCTTATTTCCTGTTCAATCATTTGTTTTTGTTGTTCAGGAGTCATCTGACCCCCGTGACCATGATGACCGTGTCCATGTTCCGGCATAATATATCTCCCCCTTAATTTTTAGTTTATTTAATTGAATTTTTTACTTACTTCTTCAACTGCAAGTATTAGCGGATCTGTAACCATTGATACGGGCGGCGCATAAGCGAATTCCATATTGCTTAAGTCAAAGCAGGTCAAACCTTCGGTGATAGCCAGTGTCATGGTATCGATTCTTTCAGCTACCCTTTCCTCTGCTATGATTTGGCATCCTATAATGGTTCCGTTTCCGTCACATATAACCTTAATGTCCATTGGTTTTGCATTAGGATAGTATCTTGCCCTTGTAAGAGCTTCCACTTTTTGAACAACAGGTCTGATTCTGTTCTGCTGAGCGAAACTTGTTGTGTAACCTACTGCACCGAATTCCAGTTTTCCGACTTTTGACACCATTGAGTTCAATACAGGGTTGAATTTGGATTTTTTACCGCAGATTGTACGTGCCAATGTTTTTGATTCACGAACAGCAGTTGTACCTAATTGGGATATGGTGTTTGAACCTAAAATAAGGTCTTTGGATTCTACACAGTCCCCTACTGCATAAACGTCTTCAACTGAGGTTTCCATTCTGTCGTTTACAAGGATTGCCCATCTTCCGATTTCACATCCTGCCATTTCAGCCAGTTTAAGTTCTGCCCTGACACCTGTTGCCATGATTACCATGTCAGCGTCATATATTTCCTCATCGCCGAAGCATGCCCTTTCAACTTTTCCGTCACCTAAAAGCTTGGTGATCGGTTTGCCCAATACCACTTTGATTCCTTCCATTTCAAGGTATTTTACCAGAATATCAGACATATCTTTATCAAGAGACCTTGGAACGATTTGAGGAAGCATTTCACTTAAGATAACATTCAAACCCTGTTTTTTAAGTGCGTATGCAATTTCAATACCGATTAAACCTGCACCAGTGACGATAGCGCTTTTAGCCTCTTTCATTGCTTCCTGCACTTTAATACCGTCATCAATATTTCTGATTCTGTATACTCCATCAAGGTCCACGCCCTGCATTGGAGGGATGAACGGACTTCCACCGGTTGCAAGAACAAGTTTGTCATAATCCAAAACAGTTTCCTTGCCATCCTTTTCATAGGTTACTGTTTTTTTATCGGAATCGACTGCAGTTACTTCTGCTTCGATGATTACATCAATGTCTTTTTCCTTATAATCTTCAGGAGTTCTCATTACAATATCATCAAAAGATTCTATTTTACCAGACAATACATAAGGAATAGCGCATGGAGAGTATGCTACCTTATTGTCTCTTGTGATTACTGTAATTTCTATTTCTTTATTAAGTTTACGTATATTTGAAGCTGTTGAGATTCCTCCAGCTCCTCCACCGACAATTACTACTTTCATTTTAACAAAACCGTATATGATTTATACAATATATAATATAATAAAATATAGTATAAAAAGATTAAGGTTAAAATATGAAAGAAATTGATTTTGATTTGGACGAAAACCCTTTTATTAATTTTTTATCATCACGCTATGTCATGTGTGCAAGAGTTAATGTTGAAAGTCTGTGGAAATGGTGTCATGAAAATGACAAATCATTTTTTGTGATGAGCCTTGGATGTCTTATGAATGCAGTAAACTCAGTTGACAATCTTAAAAGAAGAATAATCGACGGCAAAGCGGTCGAATATGACTATCTTGACGGAGCCACTCCCATAATGGATGAAGAAAATGAGATTTACAGGGAAATGAGAGTCAAAACACCACAGGAGTTTGGCGATATTTTAGAATGGCACGATTATGTAAGAGGCCTCTCACAGGCCATTTTGAAAGGTGAAAATGAAGGATTTACATTGGAGATGGAGAAAAGAGACTTTACAAACATTGCAAACTTTTCCTGCATTCCGTGGGTCGATTTTGACTGCATTACCAACTGCGTTTTAAACGGAAGGCAAATTCAGCCGTTAATAACCTGGGGAAAAGTGAATGATGATTATGAAATGAGCATTTCAATTACAGTCAACCATATTTTCGTTAACGGCCGTGAGCTCGGATACTTTTTTGAAAATGCGCAAAAAGAGTTTAATCAATTTTAATCAAACTCACATTATTCAGAAAATATAATGTGTAAAAATAGAAAAATTTTAATAAAAAAAATTAATGCCTTATTGTAGAGAAAAAATCCCCACAATATTCCGTATTAGACATTAAAACTAATCAATTTGGTTTCCCAATAGAGGTTTACTTAAAAGTAAATCCCTTGTATAATCTATTATTGAATAATCCATATAAACTTAACTTATTTAAGAAAAATAGGCAATTAAACATTAATATATATTAATAGGTTACTCAAAACCATTACTGGAAAATTTAGGAAAAAATAGTTTTAAGAATATATATGTAATTTTTAAGAGAATATGTTTTTGAAATGCCTTTCATTATTCTAATATATAGATGCTGAATTTCAAAACATTGGCATTGAAAGTATGAAAAATAGGATATGCAAAATTAAAATAAACACCACAAATAATTTTTGAAAAATGATTCGCAATTAAAAAATAAAAAAAGAAGGAGTAATTTAACTCCCCAAAATATTTAATTTTCTTTTCTTCTTATAAATGGGATAAACAAAGCTAACAACAGTAACACAATTGGGTTACCGGTAGCAAGTGTTTCGTGTTTAATGTGTTTTGGCACATGTTGTTTATGTGGAACAGGATGATCAGGGTTTTCTGGATTAACCGGAACTTCAGGCTCAACAGGAACAGTATCATCAACCTCATTTGTAGTATTGGTATTGTTTACTGTATCATTTGTTTGATTGTTATCTGAAGTAGGGGTTAAAATTGTGAAATTACCCTCATCACTTGTCATATTAACAGTATGGTTATTCTCAATAACTCCAATGGTATAATTGATTACTTTACCATCGTGATATACAGGCAAGTCATCGAAAGATAATTTCCAGTCATTGCCTGGGAATAAAGTAGCATTAGCAACAGGAACACCATCAGCATATAGAATAATTTCTATTTCTGGTGTACTGGTCTTTTCTTTTTCTTCTGTGTCTTTCCAAACTTTAGTAATGTTTACTGCAGTAATAACAGGAACGTGTGTATTAACAACAGTGAAATCATGTGCTCCATTTACTGAAATCGCAGTGGTATAATTAGCAACGCTAATTTCTTCAACGGAATACTCAATCATATTACCGTCTTTATAGACAGGTAAGTTTTCGAAAGAAGCACTCCAATCGTCAGAAGCATCTAAAACAGCAAAACCAACAACATTACCATCAGCAACTAAAACAACAGTTACACTAGAAGGTCTTACACCGTCAGTATTGTTATTGTCCATCCAGACTTTTGTAATATTTACAGCAGTCACAACAGGAACGTGTGTATTAACAACAGTGAAATCATAATCTCCAACAACAGAAATTACAGATGTGTAATTAGCAACACTAACTTCCTCAACAGAATACTCAATCACTTCACCAGCATCATAGACAGGTAAATCAGTGAAAGAAGCACTCCAATCGTTAGAAGCATCTAAAACAGTGGTTCCAACAACATTACCATCAGCAACTAAAACAACAGTAACATTAACAGGTCTAACACCATCTTGATCGTCATTGTCCCTCCAAACTTTAGTAACATTAACAACAGTTACAACAGGAACATGAGTGTTAACAACACTGAAATCATAATCTCCAACAACAGAAATTACAGAAGTGTAATTAGCAACACTAACTTCCTCAACAGAATACTCAATCACTTCACCATCATCATAGACAGGTAAATCAGTGAAAGAAGCACTCCAATCGTTAGAAGCATCCAAAACAGCAGAACCAACAACACTACCATCAGCAACTAAAACAACAGTAACATTAACAGGTCTAACACCATCTTGATCGTCATTGTCCCTCCAAACTTTAGTAACATTAACAACAGTTACAACAGGAACATGAGTGTTAACAACACTGAAATCATAATCTCCAACAACAGAAATTACAGAAGTGTAATTAGCAACACTAACTTCCTCAACAGAATACTCAATCACTTCACCATCATCATAGACAGGTAAATCAGTGAAAGAAGCACTCCAATCGTTAGAAGCATCCAAAACAGCAGAACCAACAACACTACCATCAGCAACTAAAACAACAGTAACATTAACAGGTCTAACACCATCTTGATTGTTATTGTCATTCCAAACTTTAGTAACATTAACAACAGTTACAACAGGAACATGAGTGTTAACAACAGTAAAGTCATACGCTGAATCAACTGAAATAACAGAAGTATAATTAGCAACACTAACTTCCTCAACAGAATACACAATCACATTACCAGCATCATAGACAGGCAAATCAGTGAAAGAAGCACTCCAATCGTTAGAAGCATCTAAAACAGCACTATCAACAACACTACCATCAGCAACTAAAACAACAGTAACATTAACAGGCCTTACACCATCATTATTATCTGCATCATTCCAAACTTTAACAATGCTTACATTAGTTACAACAGGAACATGAGTGTTAACAACAGTAAAGTCATACGCTGAATCAACTGAAATAACAGAAGTATAATTAGCAACACTAACTTCCTCAACAGAATACACAATCACATTACCAGCATCATAGACAGGCAAATCAGTGAAAGAAGCACTCCAATCGTTAGAAGCATCTAAAACAGCACTATCAACAACATTACCATCAGCAACTAAAACAACAGTAACATTAACAGGTCTAACACCATCTTGGTTACTATTATCATTCCAAACTTTAACAACAGAAACATCAGTCACAGCAGGAACATGAGTATTTGTAACAGTCCAATCATATGCAGTATCATTAGAAACAACACTAGTATAATTAGAAATGCCAACTTCTTCAACAGAATACTCAATCAGTTCACCAGCATTATAGACTGGTAAGTTTTTGAAAGAAGCACTCCAATCGTTAGAAGCATCTAAAACAGCACTATCAACAATATTGCCTTCAGCAACTAAAACAACAGTAACATTAACAGGTCTAACACCATCTTGGTTACTATTGTCATTCCAAACTTTAACAACACTAACATCAGTCACAGCTGGAACATGAGTATTTGTAACAGTCCAATTACCACGATCATCACTATCAATACTGACAGAATAACCAGCAGGAACACTAGACTCATTAACAGTGTAAACAATCACAGTACCATTATGCTTATAAACATCCAAACCAGCAAAAGTAAAACTCCAACCATTAGACGCATTCAAAACAGCACTATTAACCACAACACCATCAGCCAACAACTCAACAACAATCTCATCAGGCCTTACACCATCCTGATTGTCCTTATCGTTCCAAACTTTAACAACACTAACATTAGTAACCTCAGGAACATGAGTGTTATTGATTATATAATTATAACCGTCAACCTTAACAGTCACAGCTTTATAATCAGCAGGAACAAGTTTTTCCACAACAGTATAATTAATCAAAGCACCCTCGTTAACATAAACAGGTAAATCCTTGAAAGTATGTTTCCAACCATTAGCATCATTCAACTCATATTCAGCAACAACACCAGTGTCATTACTCAACACAACAACAATACTAACAGGCCTAACACCATCCTGATTATCAACATCA